>NZ_JBJDNC010000004.1:0-244497 GCF_044900265.1 Pseudomonas sp. NPDC089406
CCGGCACAGCCGGTGCCAGCATTCGCCTGTGCCGGCCCTATCGCCGGCAAGCCGGCTCCTACAGGGGGCGCGCTAGATTTTAGAAATTGAACAAGTCAGTTGCTCCCACGTACTTCAGCGAGGCGCGTCAGACCACGCTCTCCCGGCTGAGCTTGCTCACATGCCCATGCCCCGCCGCCTGCAAGCGCTGCACCAGGTCATTACGTGCCTGCCCGCCGCCTGCGCGCACGTAATCGAGCTCGGCTGCGGTGATCAGCACCACCGGCACCAGGGTTACCGGCGACAGCGGCATGTCCGCCAGGTGCGTGGCAAAGTCCGGCGCCGGCCCGCCTACCAGCACGCCCAGGCAGTCGTCCTCGCTGATGAAGTGCGCCGGGATTTCATCGCCCATGCAAGGCGACTGGCTTACCCCGGGCAGCTCCAACGACAGCACCCCATAGCGCTCCAGCTGATGGTTGATGCCACCAGCGTCGGCCACCGTGGAGGCCACGGTACGCACTACATCGAAGGCCCAGGTGCGCATGAACGGGCTGACATCGCCCGGGGTGCGTGCTGCTTCAGGGAAGTCGGGCGACTCGATGAACAGCTCAAGCTCAAAGCCGTTGCCGCCGCCTTCGACATCGTCGAACGGGTCGCTCAGCCCGTCGGTGGCCAGCACAATGCTGTTGGCCCGGCGCACCACGCGGTAGGCCTGGCGGGTGGACGGCCAGTGCGGGCCGCCCATCAGGCTGGGGCTGATCATGTAGCCGAGCACGTCCTGCTCGACTTCGCCGACGCTTTGCCAGTGAAGGTCCAGGCGTGCGCAGCCGGCTTCGCGGGCGGCCTGGTTGGCAGCTTCGGCGGCGGTCATGGCGGGTTCTGGCGCTGGCGCGGTCGGCTGTTCAGCTTGTTTCGGGCGCTGCAGGCCGAACAGTTTCTTGAAGAAGTCCATGGGCGGTCCTTGCGGGTAATTGGGCGACCGCCATGGTGCCGTGCGCCGCCCAGGTGCTCAACCGCTGCCTGGCTGCAGCGTGACCGGCTTGGCGTCCAGCGGCGTTTCCAGGCCGTTGTCGAAGCTGTCCCAGTCCTCACCGAACAGCTCGGCCGGGTGCATGGTGCGGCTGGCGCCGTTGCCGCAGGCCAGCGCACTGGCCGCGCAGTACAGGTCGCAACCCCAGCAGATGCGCTCGGGGTGGCTGGGGTTGGCGGGGAATTTCTTGGCCATGGTCTCCCTCCATGAAGTGGGTACCTGAACCACAGGCTATGCCGCCCATGGCCAATCGGCGTGATTTGGGTCAACGCCTCAGCGGATCGGCCCGGGCGCCTCCAGCTGGCTCATCAGTTCGTCGTCCCATTGCCCTTGCACCTGTACATGGGCCGCAGCCCCCAGCATCACCGCCTCGATCAGGTTGTGGTTGAGGTAGGTGTACAGGCCGGGCTGGCGGAAGGTGTACAGCGCCGCACCCGCCGCGCCGCCCGGGATGAACCAGGTTTCCAGGTTGCGCTGCGGCGGGTTGGCGAACTTGCCCGAGGCCCACACGTAGTCGCCATGGCCGCCGATCAGGTGCGGGCGGGTATCGCGGTTGGCCTGGGAATGGACGATCAGCACCGTCTCGCCCACCTTGGCACTGAGGGCGTGTTCGCCGGTCAGCGCACCTACGCTGCCGTTGAACACGATGTGCGACGGCACCAGCCCCTTCATCAGTTGCTGCATGTCGCCGAAGCTGGCGATGGGGGTGGGGTAGCGCTTGAACTTGCCGCTGCTGTCGCGGGGGATGTAGTAGTCCTGTTCGCCGATGTACCACACCTTGTCGTAGTGCAGCGGCCGGCCCTCGGGGTCTTTCAGGCCATCGCGCGGCAGCACCATGATCGCGCCGTTCATGCCGCACACCACATGCCAGGGGATCATCACCCCGCCCGGTGCGCAGTGGTACACGAACACCCCGGCGCGGTCGGCCTTGAAGCGCAGCTTCACCTGCTGGCCCGGCTGCACGTGGGTCAGCTCGCCGCCGCCCAGGGCGCCGGTGGAAGCGTGGAAGTCGATGTTGTGCATCATGCTGTTGCTGGCCGGGTTGACCAGGGTGAGCTCGACCTGGTCGCCCTCGTGCACCACCATCAGCGGGCCCGGCACCGAGCCGTTGAAGGTCATGGCGTGGATGAAGGCGCCCTGGTTGTCGACCGCCAGCTCCTTTTCCTCGATGACCATGCGGAATTCGACGATACGTGGCTGGCCCGGTGCTTGTTGGTTGTGGGCGTGCACCTGGGGTGGGGCCACCAGCTCGACCTTGACCCGTTCCATCTTCGCCAGGGCCGTTGCCGGTTTTTGCTGTGCTGGCGTTGCTGCCCGCGCCTGGTTACTGACCAACAGGCTGGCACCAACGCCCAGCAACACGCCGCCGGCAAGGACGCCACGCCGGGTCAGGGCTACTCCTTCTTGCTCGCTCATGGGACTTCTCCGTAAGTCGACGAAAGCCGTCGCGCTAATGGATAACCGTATTTTGTGTGCGGTTTATTGAGCGAAAACAACAAGTGGGGTAGTGGCGGGGTGATGGCGTTGCTGGTGCAGGCTACGCTCACAGGGGTGGGTTGCCAGCGTGCAGCGGCTTCAGGGGAGCGCAGGGCGTGAGCCGGTTTGTTTGTTTTGAAGGGGTTAACCATCGGCAGTATGTGGTGAGTGTGGACCACATTATTGCGCTGTATCCGCTGGCGCAGGAGCGGAATTTTGTTAAGGGTGGGGTGGTTTTGGTGAGTGGGTTGGGGAAGGAAGGGCGGAATGTGGCGTTGGAGGTGGGGGGAGGGGAGATTCGGCGGTTGCAGAAGGTTTTGATGCAGGGGTGAGCGATGTTTGTGTTAGTGGCGATAGGCGGGTGCTTTGGTGTCAGCTGAAAAAAAGGCCCGCCTTGCGGTGAGCCATTTTTGATATTGCGTATGGGCACCAAGAGTCGAACTGATTTTTATGTATATGATTTTTATGAGTTTTGTCTGATTTATTTGACCGATTTATCCCTAAAAGTATCCTTTCTCCCGCCGTTGGTCGATTAGGTTCCGAGCACCTGATTTTCAGCCATGGTTTACCGTATTTGGATTGCTCTCCAAGTTTTCAGGTTGAGCTGCTTATAAAAACCAGTGAATAGAGATACGGGCTTTGTGATGCCTTAGCCCACTCATGCCTGCTTTCGGTAAGATCTAGGATATTTCAGGGTTGTCGAAGGATAAGAAATGGACGTCACTCAGATATCGGTATCGCTGCATGATCTTGGCCTTGCCTACCGCAAGGCCAAGGTTGATCTCTACTACTCAACCAATCCTTTGCTGTTTGATATCGCTAGCTATGAAGACAATCTGAGCCAAAACCTCGCTCACCTGAAGGATCAGATCGAGGCAGCGAGCGAGGACTGGGTGAAGTCCCCCGCATTTCTCGGCACTTGGACGCTGGCCCCTAAAGAAATTAAGGTCGCAAAGGTAGAGAAGGATCAAAGCCTGATCTTCGCCTCACCGGAGGCCGAGTGGCTAAGCGCGATTGAAGCCGGCAACCCTCCCACAGCCGTATTCCGCCTTATGGCCCGCTGCAGCATCGATTTTCACGTGCTGTCATCACTATGGATGATGGAGGTCGGCGACCTCATCGACAAACAGCTCAGCAGCAATGTATTTGGAGGCCGCCTGCGCCGTAACCGGCACGATGAGATCAATACATGGGCCCTTGGATCATTCAAGCCTTATCTCAGACCCTTCCGCGAATGGCGCGACGGCGGCATCAAGGCGATGCGCACAGCCCTAAGCGAGAAGAAAAAAGTATTGGCACTAACTGCTGATGTGAGCAGTTTCTATCATGAGCTAAGCCCCGGCTTTATGCTTGACGATAGATTCCTCAAATTAGCCAAAATTGAACTGAGTGGATCGCAGTCAAAACTGAACCGTCTGTTCATTTCCGCCTTGTTGGCCTGGGCACAAAAAACGCCACTAGGAAAAGGGTTACCAGTAGGTTTACCGGCGTCTGCAGTGGTTGCCAATGCGGCGCTAATCGGGCTAGACCGGTTCATCGAGCAAGAGGTAGTGCCGCTGTATTACGGCCGCTATGTGGACGACATTCTGCTGGTCATGGAAAACGCCAGTGACATCAAAACCACTGAGCAGTTTTGGGAGTGGATCTTCAGCCGCGACGGAGGCAAGGATCTGCTCAGAAAGGAAAACGCCAGTATCCTATTCAAGCCGGACTATCTGAAAGACGACCGCATTGCTTTTGCAAACAGCAAAAATAAGCTGTTCATCCTTGCCGGTTCGCCAGGTACCGCTCTGGTCAATGCCATTTCCGAACAGATCAACCAGCGTGCAAGTGAATGGCGCGCCTTACCTGATCTGCCGAACTCCCCCAGCACAGTAGCTACTGACCTAGTCAAAGCCACCAACTTTGCCGGTGAGCAAGCAGACAACCTACGCAAAACAGATGCCCTGACGCTGCACCGTGCTGGCTTTGCTCTCAGCCTTCGCAACTACGAAGCTTTCGAGCGCGATCTCTCCCCAGAGGATTGGCAAGCACACCGTCATGCCTTTTTCGCAGCAGTCATCGAGCATCTGCTGACTCCGGTGAAGTTCTTCGAACTGGCTCAATACCTGCCACGTATCATCCGCATGGCTACAGCCTGTGAAGATTTTGAGTATCTAGGCAAGATCATTAGCGCACTCGCCTGCCTAATCAATAAAGTCGAAAAAGACTGCGCTCTAGAGATCAAAAGCCTGGCTGTGACCGACGTGCCAGCCGAAGCCCAAGAATCGTGGAAACGGTCCATAGGGGAAGTTATAGCGCAGAGCATCGTCTCAGCGTTTCCCTCCCGCCTCAGCAAGTCGGGGGCTACCGCTTGGAAGAACCAGATGACAAGCCATATAGAAGGCCTTGCTTCTATCATCTGGAGTAACTTATTGGACAGGCCACAGAACATCACCAGCCAACACATTCAGAAGCTTCAAGCTCGTATGTTCAGCTTTGACCTCGCCCATATTCCCTTGCGCTTTGCAGGCCTCCCTCAAGAAATGGTCAGCCAGCGTGGGATACCACTCCGTAAAAACTTCGCGACGGTCAACGCAGAAGAGCTACTGCCTGACAAGATGACCGACGGCATCTCCACGCTTGCCAATTGGCTCAAATTTAAACGCGGTACCCCGCCAGGTCTAACCTTCGCCACTCGCCCGTTCAGCCTTAATGAGCTCTACCTCATAGCGCCCAATCCTTTTGCTGCCTCCAGCCGCCAGACCATGGGGCTGGTGGTGCGAGCACTACGAGGCTTTGAGCTGACCGAGCACAAGATGCCGCGCCTCGATAAAAATCAGGTTTTACATATCCCGGACGGAGAGTCCAAAGCCAAAAAAACCATCGCTGTAGCCAGCTTGGAAACCAAAGATGAAAGCTTTACCGCTGCTATCATGGGATTACCCGACCCAGACGGTCTTCACCGTTATCAACGCATCAACCGCCTAATCAACGAACTGATCTCTCGACCTGACGGCGCTGGTTACTTGATTCTTCCGGAAGTGTCTCTGCCCGCCCAGTGGTTTATGCGTATTGCCGACAAGCTTAAGGGCCGTGGCATATCTTTGATCGCAGGTATGGAGTACTTCCACGCACCGAGAAAGTATGTCCGCCATCAGGTTTGGGCTTCGCTGATTCACGATGGCCTTGGGTTTTCTTCGCTGATGCTCTACCGCCAGGATAAACAACGCCCAGCATTCCACGAAGAGCAAGAGCTCTTTCGCCTAGCAGGTCTACAGATGCAGCCAACTCAAGAGCAACAGTGGCAAAAGCCCCCGGTCATCCAGCATGGGGACTTCCGCTTCGCCATCATGATCTGCAGCGAACTGACCAATATCCGTTACCGCGCTGACTTACGCGGCCAAGTCGATGCACTGTTTGTTCCAGAGTGGAACCGCGATACCGACACATTCAATGCACTGGTGGAGTCTGCAGCCTTGGATATTCATGCCTATATCATCCAGTGCAATAATCGCCTCTTTGGTGATAGCCGTATCCGCGCGCCCTATAGTGATCGCTGGAAGCGCGACATATTGCGCGTCAAGGGTGGTAATCACGACTATTGCATTACAGGTGAAATCGATGTGTTGAGTCTGCGTCAGTTTCAGTCCAGTCACCGCTCGCCGGCCTCAGGTTTCAAACCAGTGCCAGATGGTTTTAACGAAGACCTGGTATCGGACCGGAAAGTATTACCCAAAGGGGCTTAGGGCTGACTCGAAAGTAACAAGGGACAGATCACGATTGACTATTTTAGGTCGTGGCCTGTCCCCTATTTATGCGTGAGCAGATCAATAATCGTTAATCAGCCCCTTTTCAAAAACTGAACCATGCTTACTAAATCGCTTCACTAGGTGGAAGTTTTTTCCCTCCACTAAAAATTTTGGCAAATCATTATCTACCACAATTATTTGACAGATGCGTTTTTCACGTTTTGCGTAGGCGCAAATTGAGACGAAGCGTTTGAAGATTTTATCGTAAACGACTGGATCAGAGAACTCAGAATCCTCATCATCGCGGACGTTTCTGCCAATGTTCTGTCCGGGAGTGTCCACCATTAAAAATGTTGGAAGATTTCCTGGTGACTTCAGTAAGAACTTCAGTCGAGCTGCAAAGCTCAAAATAGACGTTATAGTTCGCACGCCGCCGGACGAGTGATTGTAATAAGAGATATCTCTAAAGTGCGGAATGAATCTCTTGTCAAAATATACGTGGTGGACGTTTTGTAAACCGCTATTCCTAACATAGTATCTAAATATGCCGGAAAGAGCCGCTATAACTGAATCCAGCCCTATTAGTGCGTCCTGGGCAATTTTAATGTTTGCTTTTAATCGGGAAACAACAGTCTCTTTGCTTTCTATTTTCTTGGATAGATCGTCATACTTGTTGTTGATCGAGAGGTCGCGTTTGTATTGGGCCATTTTTACGCGCAACTCTACTTTTTGCCTCTCGACCTTCTCAATGGATGCTAGCAAGGCCGATATGTTTTCAATATTCAGAGTGTCGAAGTCTACTGATACTTTGCTCAGTGAGGCAGAGATGTTATCAGCGTCCTCTGATAGTTGTTTGTTTTCATTCCAGATTCTGTCCAGCATTAATTGCACGCCAGACGCCCTATTCCTAATCGATGTGATTTCTGAGTCAATCACATCTGCTTCAAGATAATCTGATGATATTGGAATTCTGCTCCGACATAGAGGGCACGAAAGTTCATGCTCTTTTAGCTTGTCGATAGAAATACTATCTCTTGTTATTTTAGAGACCTTCAAGCATTCTAGATCATTTTGATACGTAGACTTTAAGCTGGTAAAAGATTTGTATTTTCGTAAGTTGTCATCAATTGTAATCCTTTTTTTCGACAATTCGCTCTTCAGTCCGGCGATATCCTCTGCCATAGACAGCGCTAGATCAGTGGCAAACTGGTAGTCACGTTTCAACCCCTCTCCATTTTCTTCTAACGTTTGCAGGTCTTCCTCTACGAGCTGGATATCCTCTTCGGAGGCCGCTTGCATAGATACCTTTACATCAGCTAAGAATTTGTAAACAGCAGCCTGAGTAGCTTTGAGTTTGTTCAATTCACTGGCTTCACCCGCCAACTCCTTTTCCAACCCGGAAATTTTGTTGTCATGGATGTTGTAAACAAACTTTTGGACTTCAATATTTTTATTGAAAAGGGCATTGTTTCCGTGGTTTAGTAGGCTGTCAGCACCCACCTTAGTCTGTTTTAAGTATAGTAATTTCATCAAGTCACGAAAACTCAGTCTGTCCGAGTTCGCGTCGTCTCTGTATCGAGACTCTTTGATACTTACTTTCGCGATTCCCAAAGAATCTAGAATAAAATCAGACACCCAACCGTCAGGCATTTCTTGGGTGGAGGATCCAGACATCAACATGGGGAAAGCATTTTCGATTTCGTCTAGGCCACACATATAAACCATGATGGCGCTCTCGGCGTGAGATATGGAGCGCTGAAATGTACATATAGTCCCGCTCAAATCAACTTCCAATTGTACTGAACGCCCTCTTGCGGACATTTCTTCGTACAAAAGATTGGAGTTACTCCCCCCTAGGCAATAATCGATAAGATTGAGAATGCTTGACTTCCCGCAATCCATATCCCCCCAGATTACGTTCAGACCTTCTTTAAATACAGCCTCGTAGCTAGAGTCAATCCCTTTCACAATGAGTTTTCGAACTAACAGGTAAGGACTAAATTCCATTTTCACCTCAAGCTATTCTTTTGGAGAACATTTAATGACTTGCCGACGAGTGGTTTGAGTAGCGATAGGCTTAACTTCCAGTTGTCGACCAAAGGCGAATCAATGTCGACAGGCTTAGAGTTAGACGCAATATAACATTCCGAACCGATAACTTTAATTTCAACGTAACCTCCGGCTTCAAGAATGAGCGCTCCCTCAAGAAATTCGGTCACATCTTGATAAGATCCGAACTCTGCGTCATTACTATAAAGAACATCGTCATATGGACTGTTTTCGTTCAGCCGATTGAACGCAACAAGAAATGAATGCATATCCTTGGGGTTTTTCAACAGATAGTCGAATAACGCACCTTTATGCATGGTCAGTGTCAGGTCGCCTTTCGTGTTGCGTCCCAACTGTTCAATCACAAGCCAGCGCCGGAATAGAGATACATACATTTCTTCTCGGAAGTCAGTTAAATTAGTCACTGCGCTCATAGCATCTGCTCGCGGACATCGTTATCAGTGACGTTTTTATCCCAAATCACTGTGCGATCAACTTTATTCGCTAACTGATGAAGTAAACCACCTTTATGTAAGAAGTTTATATATTTTACACCGCAGGCAAGTAGCTTGTCGTCTTGGTCTCTGAGTTCTTTATGTACTGCGAGAAAGATTTCATCGGCTGTTTTAGTGCGATTGCCGTTGAATGTTTGGCGATAAATGCTCAGAACTTTAGCTTGCAAGTCTATAAGATGCTCTTTGTCGTCTTTTCTAGCCGCTTTCGAAATTATTTCAGCATGAAAGAAAGATGCTTTTGCGTCCTCCACCCCCATTTCGCCGACTTCTGAAAGTATTAGCTTGATAACAAATGCCTCTTTGTTGAAGCTATCGTCATCCCCTACGTACTCAACAGAGGCAATGCTCGTCATGCTCTTGTGATAGGAAATTTCCTCAAGGAACTTTTTAACTCTCTTATATGACAAGTCTTTTTTATTGTCAGGCTTACAAATCGAGGTGTGATCATGATTCAAGGTAAACTTATCTGCTGTCTTTACCTTGTAGGGCAGTGAACTTACTTCTGGAACGCACTCGTCATGGGTTGCGATCAAATATACGCACTTCGGTAACTCGTCTTTCCGTTCATACCATTCAGTGTTTAGCGCGTCGGAATATTCTGAAAGTGGCTGCATCTCCTTAGCGTTAACGTTTCCTGTAGGCGACAGCAATATTGCTCCTATGGACCCTTTATGTGGCACTGCCATGGATACGTACCCGATTGGGCGAGGACCTTCTCCTGGAACGTAGTTTAGAATATGATCCTTCGCTATCAATCCTCCCATGCTGTGAGCGACAAGCACGACCTCATCAAAGTCTTCAAGCTCGGTGCGAAGGTAACTGTTAAGTTGATTGCTCAGATAGCGTATTGGCTTATTTTTTTGTATTTTCGTATCAAAGTTTACGAACGGGATTTTATTTAAAATCTTTTTTAAATTCTGAACTGCTACAGATTTAAATATATCTACAAGCTGGGTGTAATAATGAAATTCGAAGAATTCATATTCTTCGCATATTTGTGTTTCCGACGACAACATATCGCAAAAACGCTCGCCGGCTGAGTTCATCCAAGTAACGGCGTTACCCGTAAAGCCGTGAATAAATACCACCCCGATTTTTTTTGCGTCTGGCTCAATCATCCCTGGATGTCCTCATATTTGACATAAACCAAATCAGTGTTTTCATTGCTGTCAATATGCCATATGGCTCTACTTGTTGCACCCTTTATGGGTTGTGTTCCGATCGGTTGCCTGAATCGACGTCGCGACCACGCTCTGGAAATCCCCACCGTGAGTGATAAAGGAGAGCAAATTTATTTGCGGGGCCGACTGTGCCCTTTGTGCTGCTATAGATTTTCGTTATGGTTAGGTTCCCTTCTGATACTGAAAACCCATGACGTTTGTAGACGCTGAGCGATCAGCCTGACAGTGAGCAGGTAGTAATACCGCGTCTCCTTACTCCGTTGGCTCAGGTGTTGTTCAAGAAACCAAGCCAGATGCTTTCTCTGCCAAGCCCAAGGTGTTTCTCGCTGCCAGCGTTCTGCGATTTCAGCCTGGATGATTTTCGCCTGGCGCAGATGGCGTTGTCGGGTCGCGTGTGAGCCGGTCAGTACGCCAGCAAGGAACAGCTCCATATCGAATGGCTTACCCATGGCGGCCGCCGATATAGGCTGCGACCACATCGATGCGGCTGTGCCCCAGCTCATAGCTGATTTGCGTTCGGGCATCACGATCAAGGCCGCTGTCGATTTTGTAACACCGGCCTCCATTGATAGGTGCGCGGTGCTGGGTGATCTGCTCATAGCGCTCACAGGCGAAAGCCGCTCGCAGTTCATGAAAGCCTTTGAGGTCATGTGTGTGCAGAACATCCCGCGCAGTGCGTACTACGTGTTGCAGCACGCTCATGTAGCTTTCATCGGGCGCAATTAGATTTCGGCTACCAGTTGGCGAAACCTGCGCTGCAAATCCAAGTGCATCACGAACGTGCTGATCCACTGCAATCCAGCGCGGCGCTGAAGCACCAGAACGGCCACCTTTGGTGCCATCTTGAATATTGATCTTGCCGAGGTTTTTGGCCTCCCGGCATAGCCGTGGCAGGTCAGCGAGGATGGCCTCACGCAGGCGCATGCCAGTGGCACGCGCTAATTGAACGATGGCAGCGGCGCGTGGCATCTGTCGCTCGCAGAGTACGTCGACTATTTGCTTAACCTGTTCGCGATCTTGGCCTTGCGGCGCTGAGTGACGAATGCCGGTGCGCTGCATTCCCAACGCCTTGCTCGGGCTCTGCACTTTCACATGTTGATCACCGCGAAGCGCCGCCATGGTTCGGTTCACGCTGGACAACCGGTTTTGCGCGGTGGCGATGGCGAGCTCGCCTTGCTCAACTTGCTGACGCAGGTGTCCGGCGTAGTCCAGCAAGGCCTGTCGGTCGATCTGCCGTGCATCGTTAAACCCCGGCCCATCGTCCGACCGGCACCAGCGTACGAATGCCTGCCACCGATCTGCATGTGCCTTGACCGTGCCGTAATGCCCGCCGCCAAACATGGCCTGCAACGCCTGCGGCCCGGCATAGCTCAATTGCCGGCCATAGCCAAAATTCCGTCCTTCCCGTCTGCCTACCAGTGCCATGGGCGATCTCCGCTCGAAGCCAAGCTTTGAAACTTTCCCCACGTCATCCCGCCAAGAATGCTGAGTGTTATCAGGGATCAAGGCCCCTGCGACCTGTGGGGATGTCCTCTAACGCGGGACTGGCGGCTCCTTACGACCGGGAGCAAGGGCATCTCATGATCTGGCCTCTTGAGCACCGTTACCGGTGGGCGGGTGGAGGCTGCATTGGCTGACGAGACCAGTGCCTGGAGATCCTGAGCCGGGTGAACGCAGCGGTGCGATGACCGGGGCATGCCTGACTGTCAGTCAGGTGCAGTCCATTCCCTGGTCTGCGGCACCATCATCTGCAGCGCTGTTGCTGATGACATCGGCGTTTGTCACGCCGATTGTCACGAGTGAAGTTGCCGCAAAGCCAAATGCGATGAGGGCTGCAGCAGTGTTAGACGCGCCCGTCTCTTTCCAGGAGAAAGAGACGGGCGCAGGTTGGCGCACGCGAAATGGCCAAGCGGATAGGTTGCTGCTGAGCAGATGGGTAGGGTGGTTGCCGCAGGGGCAACGATATTGAGTTGGCATCCATCACATGGGTAGTGACCGTACGAGCTGCCGGACGCGAATCGTACTTGCGGGTGAACCACCGCGGGAGCGGCGTGACCTTTAAGGTTCGGGTCACCTGGGGTGCTGTCATCGACAGCTCTTGCGACTCCCGGTCTACGCTTGTGGACAATATTCGTCAAGCACCGCGATATCAGGGATTTAGCGCCTGTGGATAAAACTATCCTCCGGTGGACATCAGTGGTTTTCCACAGACGTAAGCTGTGCCAGCAGTTTTTTTCTTAGGTATGGTCCTTTCAAACGGGGCGGCTTTGCAGCCCCGTTTGAAAGGACCCGCGCGGAGGAGCTTCATGCGGTGCTGTGGGTAACTTCACAGCGAGTTGAGGTGGTGGTGCGGCGGGTTACTCGGTCCTCTTGGCACTGCGAAGGCGCGTGACGTTCTCGCCCGTCTGCTTGGCAAACTCATGCGGCGTCACATGGTCCTCGCGGTTCGCCTCCAGAAACCGGCTCCACCAGGTCATGATCATCCGGCGTTCTTCGAGGAACTCGGCCTTGTGGGTATAAGCGGCCCGCACGTTGTTGCGTTCCTTGTGGCTCATCTGCCGTTCGATGGCCGTCTCTGACCACAGCCCGGACTCGACCAACGCACTGCATGCCATGGCTCGGAACCCGTGGCCGCAAATATCCACCTTGGTGTCGTAGCCCATCGTCCTGAGCGCGGCATTCACCGTGTTCTCGGACATGGGTTTCCACGGTTTGGCATCTCCCGCGAACACCAGGTCGAACTTGCCGGTGATCGCGTGGATCTGCTCAAGCAAGGCCACTGCTTGCGGCGATAAGGGTACAACGTGGATATCCCCGGCCATCTTTGTACCCCTTGTGGAAAAGGGCACACCGTCCAGCGCCGGGCGGGTGTCGGGGATCTCCCAGATGCCGCGCTTGAGGTCGAACTCGTTCCAACGGGCGAAGCGCAGTTCGCTGGAGCGTACGAATACATGCAACGACAGCATCACCGTGAGGCGCGTGAGCGGGCGACCTCTGTAGTCCTCGATGCATGCCAATAGCTCTGGGAGTCGCGATAGGGGTAATGCGGGTCGGTGAGTGACCCGTGGTGTCTTGATCGAGCCATCGAGGTCGTGAGCCGGGTTCGCCGTGATCAGTCGCAGCCGTTTGGCTTCACGCATGATGCTTTGCAGGTAGTTCTTGATCCTGAGGGCCACGTCGATGGTGCCGCGCTTCGTCACGGCTTCCAGTGGCTGCATGAGGTCGTGGGTGTCCAACTCAACGATTGCCCTGGCTCCAAGCAAAGGGAATACGTGAGTATTCAACCGGCTGAGCACAGTCTTGGCGTGGCCGGGCGCCCACTTCGGCACCATGCTCGCATACCAGTCGAGCGCAACGCTTTCGAAGGTGCGGCCGTTGATCACGGCTTGGGTCTTGGTTTGTTGCTTGTACTGGATGGGGTCTATGCCGTTGGCGAGCTGCTGCTTGATCTCGAAGCGCTTGCGGCGTGCGTCGCCCAGCCCGACCACCGGGTAGCTGCCGAGGGCGGTCAGGCCTTCGCGGCCATCGGGTTTCACGTACCTGAGCCGCCAGCCTTTGCGGCCGTTGGGTTGCACAAGCAGGTAAAGACCGTCGCCGTCGAAGAGCTTGTACTCGCGCTCTCTGGGCTTTGCCGTGCGACAGGCGGTGTCTGTAAGCGGGGCAGTGGTGCGGGCCATAAGGGTAGTCTCCGATATCGAAACGGACCTCTATCCTTAAAACTACCCTTATTAGCGCTGGCTACCCGCGGAATCCGACGGAACGCCAAAACGAAAA
Source organism: Pseudomonas sp. NPDC089406 (assembly GCF_044900265.1). Lineage (NCBI taxonomy): Bacteria > Pseudomonadati > Pseudomonadota > Gammaproteobacteria > Pseudomonadales > Pseudomonadaceae > Pseudomonas > Pseudomonas sp. NPDC089406. Next base: position 13,736 of record NZ_JBJDNC010000004.1, read on the forward strand.
AACCCGCCAGAAGGCGGGTTTTTCGGGGGTTCCAGAGATTTTGAAAGCTTTCTATGGAACCTTGAATGGTGCCGGCACCAGGAATCGAACCCGGGACCTACTGATTACAAGTCAGTTGCTCTACCATCTGAGCTATACCGGCACAGGGGCGTCATTATAGCGATGGAATCGAGCCTGTAAACCACTTCCTCGCAATCTGCCTGCGATACCCTAAGTCACCGAGGCAAAAGGAGAAATTTCTTACCAGCCGCGGTGGATGGTGTTCACGCCTGGCTCGGTTTTGCCAGGGTTGAAGAACAGCTTGTCGTTGTCGCAGCCGCGCTTGCGGCACGGGCTTTCGGTGGCGTGCAGGGGCAGGCCGCGGTCGCCGCCGAGTTGCATGCCTGGGGTGTTCCAGTCCAGCGTGGTGGGCTTGGCGGTCGGGGCGGGGCTGGCGCAGCCAGTCATGACCAGGGCGACGGTCAGCAGGGCAAAGGGCTTGGCGTGTTTCACGATGTTCGAATCCGTTCCAAGGTCTGTAGTCAAAAACGCTGGATGGTGGTGTTGCCGAAGGCCAGTGGTGTGGCTGTGGGCGGCAATTTTAGCGGCTGCTGCTGTGCAACAGGTAGCTTCAGAAGCGGTGGCTGTGACGCGCTTCCGCTTTGCCCGTGCAGTTAGCGTCGCAGGCCGTAAGGCCGGGACGCCCAGCGGATGCATCGCGGGCAGCCGGCGATGATACACCGTTTGGCCCTGCAGGGCTTCATCCATGATTGGTGGCTATATGATATCAATCGATGCCGCTAAAATCGAATGCTTAATATATTTTACGATTGCGCCGCGGTGTTTGGCCGCAGGCGGCGTATTTTGACTTTGCAGGTGGCCTCGGCTAACCTTGTGTTCATTATGTTGAACAGTAAAGCTTTCAAGCTCCTCTCTACCTCCCGCCTGGTCTCCCGTGAACGTCACTGGACCGGCGACCTCTAGCGCCTCCCTCCCTTCACAGCCTTAACGTCTCTGTCTCGCGCCGATGCCTGCGCGCTCGGCTGCTGTCGCCCATGGGAGGGCACCATGCGTTCCTGGATCTATCTGATCGTTGCCATCACCGCCGAGGTGATCGGCACGGCGTCGATGAAACTCGCCGCCACTTCGTCCCCATTAATCGGGCATGCCGTCATGTACGTGATGATCTGCCTGTCGTATTTCTTCCTGGCCCTGGCGGTCAAGCGGGTGCCGGTGGGCGTTGCTTATGCGCTGTGGGAGGGCATCGGCATCGTGCTGATTACCCTGGTCAGCGTGTTGTGGCTCGGTGAAAGCCTGGGCTGGGCCAAGGCCCTGGGCCTGGCGGTGATGATTGCCGGCATCTTGCTGGTCAAGGCCGGTACCCGCAGCACACCTGCCAAAGCTGAAGGGGAGGCGCTGCCATGCTGATTGCGTTCCTGTGGCTGGGTTTGGCCATTGCCCTTGAAGTGCTGGCGAACCTGTTGCTCAAGTATTCCGACGGTTTCCGTCGCAAGGGGCTGGGTTTGGCCTCGATTGCCTGCGTGCTGGCGGCCTTTACCGCGCTGGCGCAGGCGGTGCAGGACATCGAGTTGTCCTTGGCCTACGCCATTTGGGGGGGCTTCGGGATTCTGGCTACCGTGGCCATGGGCTGGGCGCTGTTTGGGCAGCGTCTGGTGGGGCGCGGGTGGTTGGGGTTGCTGTTGCTGCTGGTGGGGATGGGGTTGTTGAAGTTGGCTTGAGGGGCACGTTTTGCGAGGTGTGGGGGTTTTGCGTTTGGCGTGAGTCTGTTGGGGCTGCGTTGCAGCCCATTCGCGGCGCAAGGCCGCTCCCACTGGTACGGCGCTTGGTTCGGGCTTCGCGCGACTCTGTAGGAGCCGGCTTGCCGGCGATCACCGGCACAGCCGGTGCCAGCATTCGCCTGTGCCGGCCCTATCGCCGGCATGCCGGCTCTCATAGAACTGCACACAACTCATTGATTTAGCAGGGGCCTGTGGGAGCGGGCTTGCCCGCGAACACCGGCGAAGCCGGTGCCAGACACCGCGTCGCCTGCTTCGCGGTGGTCCGGCACTCCGGCAAGCCCGCTCCCACAGGGGCCGCGGTGGGCTCGTGCCCAGTTCTCTGCGCGACAGCGCAGCCCTAGAGGGCTGTGTGATCTCCTACAGGGATCGCGCCGGCTTTTGGAAATTGAGCAAGGCAGTTGCTCCTGCACGTCTGCTGCAGGGCTGCCATATCGCCGGCAAATCGGCCACCGCAGAGGGCTTGATCGCAAGCACACTCGAAGGCTTATGCACAAGCGGCATTGGCTGCTTGCGCGAAAGGCATGCCGAAGGGCGTTACCACCGGTCTTTGCGCAAAGGCCTGTTTTTACTGGTTTTCATAAGCTGCCTGGAATAAGCGAAGCGGTCTAAATAGCGATTGGATCCACTAAATCGCGATTTTCATCAAAAGCTTGTTCACAGAGTTATCCACAGGCTGTCAACTGCGTTCAGCCAACACCAGCAGGTTGCGCGGGGTGAGCGGGTAGTCGCAGAACACGCCGACTTTTACCTCGTAGCCTTGCTCGGCCAAAAACAGCGCGCGGTCGAGTACCAGCCACATCTCCAGCGGCCGGCGGAACAGCTTGCGCACCAGCTCGAGGTTGCGTACCTCGGCCAGGCGTTGCCAGCCGGCGGCTTCCAGGGCCTGCCAGTCGGGGCTGCCGGTTAGCTCGACCTGCCGCAGCTCGGCCAGGTCGCGGCAGTATTGCTCGAAGGGTTTGGCCAGCCAGTCAACGGCCAGGGAGGGGGTCGGCAGGTATTCGTCGATGCCGCGTTGTTCGCGCTGCAGCAAATCGAAACCCAGGCGGCGGGCCATGGAGGTGTCGCGCTGGCGCCGTACCCGGGCGCTGGAAGTAACGGCCTCGCTCAGGGGCAAGCCCAGGTCATCCCGGGACAGTTGCAGTAACGAACCCTTGGCGGCAGTGGATAACGGCTGGTAGGTCTCGGCCTGGGTACGGTTGTAGCAGCACGGGGCCACGGCCAACTGGCGGCAGCCGTGCTGGCTGGCCAGCTGCAGCAGGCGCATGTGCAGGTCGCCGCAGGCGTGCAGGGCGACCGCGCTGGTGTCGCGGGCCAGGTGCCGGGCGCTGTCGCTGGCCATCACATCCTGCTGCACGTGGGTGGCGGGCAGGTGGTGGTGCTCGCTCAGGGCCTGGCCGGCCTGCACCAGCTCGGCGTCGTATTCCAGGCAAGTCAGTTGCTGGCCGGGCTGCAGCAGGCGGCGGCCCAGGTGGCCCTTGCCCGAGCACCAGTCCAGCCAGTGGCGCGGCGGTTGCGAGAAGGCCAAGCGGCGGGTGAAGGCTTCGATCTGTTGCCATTTGCGCCCTGGTACGGCGACGTCCAGGCGGTGGCCGGCGGGGGGCAGGCCGGCGTCGGGCAAATCGCCTGCGGCCGACAGCTGCTGGGATTGGGCGGCCAACTGCGGGAAGGGCGCCGGGGCTGGCAACTGCTCGGGGTGGTGTGCGGCTTCGGCCTGCTCCAGGGTGCGTTGGCGCAGCCAGGTGGACAGCTCGGGGTGTTCGGTTTCCCAGCCCAGGTGCAGCAGGGTGAAGGGGCGCGGGCGCCACAGGTGCTGGTGCTGGGTGATGAACTGGTCGAGGGCCTGGAAGCGCTCGAGCAGGTGGGGGGTGTGCAGGTAGGTGGTTGTGTTCATGCAGGAACCGGGGCGCGTTCTGGAAGGGGGCGCTGTGCGCCCCGATCGCCGGCAAGCCGGCTCCTACAGGGTTGTAGGTGATCGGGGTAGTGGGGTTAAGGCTCAGCGGCCTTGGCTGGCGTCCACGCGCAGCCAGCGCTCCAGCAGCTTGAAGCCTTGCACCAGCACGAACGAGATCAGCAGGTAGAACACCCCGGCGGCGAAGAAGATCTCCACCGGCAGGTAGGTGCGGGCGATGATGGTTCGCGCCATGCCGGTCAGTTCCAGCAGCGTCACGGTACTGGCCAGGGCGCTGGCCTTGAGCATCAGGATCACTTCGTTGCTGTAGGCCGGCAGGCCGATGCGCGCGGCGCGCGGCAGCATGATGTAGAACAGCGTCTTGCCGCGGGACATGCCCAGCGCCCGGGCGGCTTCGATCTCGCCCTTGGGGATCGCCTGCAACGCGCCACGCAGAATCTCGGCGATATAGGCGGCGGTGTGCAGGGTCATGGTCAGTACGGTGCACCAGAACGGGTCGCGCAGGTACGGCCACAGCGCGCTCGAGCGCACCGCGTCGAACTGCGCCAGGCCGTAGTACACCAGAAACAGCTGCACCAGCAGCGGCGTGCCGCGGAAGAAGAAGATGTAGCTGAAGGGCACGGCGCGCACGTACCAGTGGCGCGAGGAGCGGGCGATACCCAGCGGGATGGCCAGGATCAGCCCGGCAACCACGGCGATGGCTACCAGCTCCAGGGTCAGGGTGGCGCCCTGGGCCAGGCGTGGCAGCCACTTGATGATGACTTCCCAGTTCATTTATTCGGCCCTCATGAAGCCGCGAGCGGCGCGCTTTTCCAGGAAGTGCATGCCGGTCATGGCAATGATGGTCAGGCCCAGGTAAATGCAGGCGGCCACCGCGTAGAAGGTGAACGGCTCCTTGGTCACGGTCACGCCGATTTGCGCGTGGCGCATGATTTCTTCAAGGCCGATCACCGACACCAGTGCGGTGTCCTTCATCAAAATCATGAACAGGTTGCCCAGGCCCGGCAGGGCCATGCGCCACATCTGCGGCAGGATGATCCGCGCCAGAATGCGCCCGCCCGACAGGCCCAGGGCCAGGCCCGCTTCGCGGTGGCCCTTGGGGATGGCCAGAATGGCGCCGCGGAACACTTCGGTGGCGTAGGCACCGAAGCACAGCCCCAGGGCGATCACCCCGGCGGCGAAGGCGCTGAGCTCGAGGCCCGGCATGTTCAGGGCTTCGCCGAGGCTGTTCATCAGCCCGACGGTGCCGAAATAGATCAGCAGTACCCACAGCAGTTCAGGTACGCCGCGCACCAGCGTGGAATAGGCGCCGCCAAGCCATTGCAATGGTTTGATCGAGGAGGTCTTGGCCAGGGCGCCGAGCAGCCCCAGGACCAGCCCCAGCAGCAGGGCGCAAAGCGCCAGTTTTACGGTCATCAGGGTGCCGGCCATCATGGCCGGACCGAATCCGTGCAGGTCGATATTCATGGGTCGCTGCGTTCAAGGGACCGGCACCGCGCAAGGCGGTACCGGTCGAGGTGAATCATTCGATGCTGAACGGGAAGTACTTGTCGTTGATCTTCTTGTACGTGCCGTCGGCCTTGATTTCGGCCAGGGCCTTGTTCAGGTCGTCGCGCAGCTTGGTGTCACCCTTGCGCACGGCGATGCCGATCTTGTCGCTGTCCAGCACCGGCTCACCCTTGAACTCGTAGTTCATGCCGTCCTTGCTCTTGAGCCACTCGTACTGCACGTACTTGTCGGCCAGGATGCCGTCGATGCGCCCGGACAGCAGGTCGAGGTAGGCGTTTTCCTGGGTGTCGTACAGCTTGATGTCGACGCCGCTGTAGTTGTCTTCAAGGTAGGTGCCGGCCAGGGTGGCGCGCTGGGTGCCGATGGTCTTGCCCTTGAGCGAGGCTTTGTCGGTTTTGAAGTCGACGTTCTTCGGCGCGATGAACTGCAGCTTGTTGGAGTAGTAGGGGTCGGTGAAATCGACCGCCTGCTTGCGCTCGTCGGTGATCGACAGCGACGACACCAGGAAGTCGAACTTCTTGGCGTTCAGGGCCGGGATGATGCCGTCCCAGTCGGAGGTCACCACCGAGCACTCGACCTTCATCTTGGCGCACAGGGCGTCGCCGATGTCCTTGTCGAAGCCGACGACGTTACCGCTGGCATCCTTGTTGTTGAACGGTGGGTAGGCGGCTTCGATGCCCATGCGCAGTTTTTCTGCGGCCATGGCGTTGGCCGACATCACCAGGGTGGCAGCGGCTGCCAGGAGGAACTTCTTGTAAGTGTGCATGTATTGCTCCGTTAGCGGTGGCTGGACATGAATTGCTTGCAACGCGCCGAGTTCGGGTTTTCGAAGACCTGCTGCGGCGATCCCTGCTCTTCGACCAGGCCCTGGTGCAGGAACACCACTTCACTGGACACCTGGCGGGCAAAGTTCATCTCGTGCGTCACCAGCAGCATGGTACGGCCTTCTTCGGCCAGCGCGCGGATGACGTTAAGCACTTCCTGGACCATTTCCGGGTCGAGGGCCGAAGTTGGCTCGTCGAACAGGATCACCTTGGGCTGCATGGCCAGGGTGCGGGCGATGGCGGCGCGTTGCTGCTGGCCACCGGAAAGCTGGGCGGGGTAGGCGTGGCGGCGCTCATAGATGCCGACCTTGTTCAGCAGCGCTTCGGCGGCTTCGATGGCCTCGGCCTTGCTTTGGCCGAGCACGCGGCGCGGTGCCTCGATGATGTTGTCGAGCACCGACATGTGCGGCCACAGGTTGAAATTCTGGAAGACGAAGCCGATTTCGCTGCGCAGGCGGTTGATCTGGCGGCTGTCGGCGGCAATCAGGTCGCCGTTTTTCTGTGCTTTGAGCTTGAGGGCTTCACCGGCCACCAGGATTTCGCCCTGGTGCGGGTTCTCGAGCAGGTTGATGCAGCGCAGCAGGGTGGACTTGCCCGAGCCGGACGAGCCAAGGATGGAGATCACGTCACCGTCGCGCGCGGTCAGCGAAATGCCCTTGAGAATTTCCTGCTTGCCGTAGCGTTTGTGCAGGTTGCGGATTTCCAGCGCGGGCGTGGCCTGGGCCATGTGCGGTCCTCATGTGTTCGGGTGCGTTCCCAGCTGTTGGCGGCCTTCCTGGCGAGCGCCACGCTAGCATAGCGGCGCAACGTGGGCCAACGGGGTCGCAAGGGGCTTCGGTTGTTGGTGGGGCAGTTTGTCGCATCGTTGCAGTGGACTGTCGCGAGGATGTCCGCAATAGCACTTTGCCCGGCACCGGAGCCTTGATGAAAAAAGGCGCGATGGTGCCAGCTTTGGCCCGTTGTTGGAAGCGCTTTAGACCATTTCCTCCCTGTGCGGGCCTCATCGTCGGCAAGCCGGCTCCTACAGAAGAAGATCAAACGGGTTGCACCTGCTGGTTGCGCTTTTTTGCTTTGCACTGGTGCAAAGGTGTTACCGAGGGGCACCTTTGGTGCGTTTGTAAGTGGGTATTTCAGTAATCCGGACTTGGCATGGGGATTTGGCGGCCTTTCGGTCAAGACCTGGCCGAAAGCCCTGCAGGGCGCGTCGTTATTGAGTTTTCAGAAACATCTGACGAATGCATTCAGCAGGTGGCGCGCTTATTGCCAGCAGGAAAGCGCCGATTGCAGCGACGCCTAAATAAACCCCAGGCGCGCTTCGTATAGCAGTCGGAGTGGTCCACTCCTTACAAAGGTAGTTTTATGAGCGGTAACAATTCCAATGACCTCGCTCAGGGGCTCAAGCAACGGCATGTGACCATGCTGTCCATCGCAGGCGTGATCGGCGCCGGCTTGTTCGTCGGCTCCGGCCACGCCATCGCGGCTGCCGGCCCTGCCGTGCTGCTGGCCTATGCCGCCGCCGGTACGCTGGTGGTGCTGGTGATGCGCATGCTCGGTGAAATGGCAGTCGCCTCGCCGGACACCGGTTCGTTCTCCACCTACGCCGACCGCGCCATCGGGCGCTGGGCTGGTTTTACCATCGGCTGGCTGTACTGGTGGTTCTGGGTGCTGGTGATCCCGCTGGAGGCCAACGCCGCCGCGGCCATTCTGCATGCCTGGTTCCCGTCCGTGGACCTGTGGGCGTTCTCGCTGATCATCACCCTGGCACTGACCATCACCAACCTGTTCAGCGTTAAAAACTACGGTGAGTTCGAGTTCTGGTTCGCCCTGCTCAAGGTGCTGGCGATCATCGGCTTCATCGTCGTCGGTTGCGCGGCCATGTTCGGCATGGTGCCGGGCAGCCAGGTCAGCGGTGTCAGCCACCTGTTCGACACCCAAGGCTTCATGCCCAATGGCCTGGGCGCGGTGCTGGCGGCCATGCTGACCACCATGTTCTCGTTCATGGGTACCGAGATCGTCACCATCGCCGCCGCCGAATCGAAAGACCCGGGCAAGCAGATCAGCCGCGCCACCAACTCGGTGATCTGGCGTATCTGCCTGTTCTACCTGGTGTCGATCTTCCTGGTGGTGGCCATGGTGCCGTGGAACGACCCGACCCTGGCCGAGAAGGGCTCGTACCAGACCGTGCTCAGCCTGATCGGCGTGCCGAATGCCAAGCTGATCGTCGACATCGTCGTGCTGATTGCCGTGACCAGCTGCCTGAACTCGGCGCTGTACACCTCCTCGCGCATGCTGTTCTCGCTGAGCAAGCGTGGCGACGCCCCGGCCATTGCCCAGCGCACCACCAAGGCCGGCACCCCGCACTGGGCGGTGCTGCTGTCCACTGCCGCGGCTTTCCTGTGCGTGTTCGCCAACTTCCTGGCCCCGGCCGAGGTGTTCGAGTTCCTGCTGGCCAGCTCCGGCGCCATCGCCCTGCTGGTGTATCTGGTGATCGCCGTGTCGCAGCTGCGCATGCGCGCCCAGCGTGAAGCCAGTGGCGAGAAGATCTCGTTCAAGATGTGGATGTTCCCGGGCCTGACCTGGGCCACCATCGCCTTCATCGTTGCGGTGCTGGTGGTGATGGCCCTGCGTGAAGACCACCGTGCCGAGATCATCGCCACGGCGATCCTCAGCATTGGCGTGGTTGCCACGGGCCTGCTGGTACACCGCAAGCGTGCGGCTGCCGGGCGCGTGGCGCTGGATAGCTGATTTGCGCTGGCTGCAATGAACAAAGGCCGCGCCCTCTGCAGGGGGCGGCCTTTTTTGTAGCCTGTGCCGGCCTCTTCGCGGGTAAACCCGCTCCCACAGGGTTCAATACAGGCCCGAGAGGGCGCGGTCCTGTGGGAGCGGGTTTACCCGCGAAGAGGCCAGGCCTGTTTGGCGCGTTCGATCAACCAAACTGCTTCTGCTGTTGCTGCTGCTTGGCCACCAGCTCCGACGCGGCGATATAGGCGTCCTGGAACTCGTCGCTTTCCAGCCAGGCCATGGTGGTGTCTTCGTCGGCGCCGTCCAGCCAGGTGCGGTAGGCGTTGAACACCAGCACGATGTAGTCGGTGGCGTGCTCTTCCTTGTGGCCTTTGAGTACCAGGGCCAGCAGCGGGTCGACCAGGAACACCGAAATCATCGCCACCAGGCTGGTTTGCTGCGCGGCTTTCATCTTGTCGAACAGCTCCTTGTAGCTGTCGGACTCCATGGCCTTGCTGAACACCTGCTCGACACTGGCGCTGTCGCCAGCGCTGGCCTTGACCGCCTGGCCGCTGCGCACCATGCGGTTTTGCTTGGCCTTGGCGGCGGCGCGCTTGGCGCGTTTCTGTTGCTTGTTGTTGGTGGCCATGGGGCGCGGTCCTTGGTGTGAATGCTAAAGGCGCGTATTGAAGCGCAGTTGCCCAAGAAACCCAAGAGTATTAGGGGCGGGGGCGCTTTGCGCCCCTTTCGCGACACAAGGCCGCTCCTACAGGGGAATGCGATCTCCTGTAGGAGCGGCCTTGTGTCGCGAAAGGGCTGCGCAGCGGCCCCAGGGCTTTAACTGACCAGCGCTGTCCCTTCATCCTCCTCAAACCCCCGCGAAGCCCTCCCCACCAACAGCGCATCCGGCGCATGGGCCACGCTGTGGTCCTTGCCCGGGTAGTCCAGCGAATGCAAAAAGTGCCGGATGCAGTTGATCCGCGCACGCTTTTTGTCGTCGGACTTGATCACCGTCCACGGCGCATCGGCGGTGTCGGTGTGGAAGAACATGGCTTCCTTGGCCCCGGTGTAGTCGTCCCACTTGTCCAGCGACTTGATGTCGATGGGCGACAGCTTCCAGTGCTTGAGCGGGTCGTCGCGGCGCGAGATGAACCGGCGCAACTGTTCTTCGCGGTTCACCGAGAACCAGAACTTGAACAGCAGGATGCCGCTGTTGCACAGCATGCGTTCCAGCTCCGGGGCCTGGCGCATGAACTCCAGGTACTGGTGTGGCGTGCAGAAGTCCATCACCCGCTCGACGCCGGCGCGGTTGTACCAGGAGCGGTCGAAGAACACCATTTCACCGGCGGTGGGCAGGTGCTGCACGTAGCGCTGGAAGTACCACTGGCCCTTTTCCTGTTCGGAGGGCTTCTCCAGGGCGACGATACGTGCGCCGCGCGGGTTCAGGTGCTCCATGAAGCGCTTGATGGTGCCACCCTTGCCGGCCGCATCGCGGCCCTCGAACAGGATGACGATGCGCTGGCCGGTTTCCTTCACCCAGTTCTGTACTTTCAACAGCTCGATCTGCAGGGCGTGCTTGGCTTTTTCGTAGTCCTGGCGGCGCATGCGGGTGCGGTAGGGGTAGCTGGCCGGCAGGCGTGCCGAGGTGCTGTCCTCGCTTGAGCCCTTGCGCGCGGTGGCTACCTGCAGGGCGGCCGGCTGCTGGCTGACCTGGGTGATGGTTTGCGGTTTGGCAGCAGGCTTGCGCGGGCGGCGGGTGCGGGTGGCGGGCTGGGCGCTGGCCGGTGTGGCTTCGGCGGGTGAGGGAAGCAGCAAGGTGGCGTCGTCGCTCATGGCGGTCCTTTTGATCGAATCGGGTGTCCACCGGTCATCCTAGGGGGAAGGGGGTGGTGGCTTTTTGATGTCGATCAAATGGGGGCGGGCTTCACTAAAGTGACTCATGGTTTGAAACAGATGTGAATTGCTGTAGTGTGAACTGCAGTTTACATTTTATCCATGCACACACTAATTCAGACTGACAGGTACATGAGGTGGTTTGCGGCCCTGAGGGATGCTCGAGCGCAAGCGCGCATCAATGTGCGGCTGCGTCGTGTCGAACTCGGGACGTTGGGAGACTGCAAGCCGGTGGGGGAAGGGGTGTTCGAACTACGGATCGACTACGGTCCCGGTTACAGGGTGTACTGCGTTCAGAGGGGGCATGAAGTGATTATCTTGTTGGCCGGCGGTGATAAATCCAGCCAGGCCAGGGATATCAAGTCAGCTCTCGACCTGGCGCGCAATGTTTAGGAGGTGGCGATGACAGACGTCAAACTGAGCAGATGGGATGCAGCAGACCATCTGAAAACTGAACAGGACATGGCTCTCTATCTGGAAGCCTGCCTTGAAGAAAACGACCCGGCCCTGCTGGCTGCCGCCTTGGGCGACATCGCCCGCGCCCGTGGGATGGCACAACTGGCGCGCGATACCGGCCTTACCCGCGAAGGGCTGTACAAGGCGTTGTCCGCTGACGGTAACCCTAGCCTGGCGACCATCATGAAGGTGATGGCGGCGCTCGGGGTGCGCTTGCATGCCGAGGTTGTGCCGCCTCGGGCAGCAGGGTAGGGGGAGGGTGCAGTACTTTGCTGCGCCTGGCTCTGAATTGCAGACAACAAAAAACCCGCACTAGGCGGGTTTTTTGTGTCGCTTCGGGTAACTTTGCAACCACCAGAAGCTTGAAGGTGGTGCCCAGAGACGGAGTCGAACCGCCGACACTGGACGCTAACCTGTAACCCCATATATTACGGGCCTTTCAGGCTCGCCGTAGGAACAAAGTGTACCAGTCCTGTGTACCAGCCACCAGGTTAGGGGCGCTGAGGCTGTGACCCAAGCGGGCGCTTATGCTGGGCTCACCAAATGGCGAGAAGCGGACACTCTCTAACCCATTCAGCCATAGACACGCTGCCAACGACTTCGTAACCTCGGAGACCCCACTGTTTCCGGTGCTAGGGCTAATGAAGACCGTATCCATCTACTCTGTAGGCAGCTGCGACGCCACCACACGTCTCGGCACGGCGGAGTCGCTGCTTGAATACAACGGCAAGACCAAATACCTACACCAACAACTGCACGATACGACCGCGAACCGCTGCATTATTGAGGGCCTAATCGCAGGTGTAGGCCAACTCAAGGAACCCTGTTCTGTAACGCTTATTACGGCAACCAAGATCGGTGTGAGAAAATCAGGTCGAGCCAAGGGCGTCAACGCAGATCTTGTGGGTAGGCTCATCAAAGACTTACAAGAGCGAGAGTGCGCGTTTAGCTTTGAGGTCTGGGAGGGGCGCGGCGATGAGCTCCGCTTTAAGGTCGTGGCTGGTCGGAGTGGTCGGGTCATATATTTCACCCCCTCGGCCCCTGTACCGCACCGTGAGGCCTAACCAATCCATCGAGAAGGTGCGCCCCAGCAACTGTGAAGCGTGGGCAAGCGCTTGCAATTGCCCAGCGCCGGCCAAGTGCAGCTACTTTGGGGCAAAAAATCTGTCTGGCCTTTTAATGTAAGGCGTTCCTTGTGTTCCCCCCCCCTTGGGGGCCTGCTGGCCTACCCTTGCATGCCAACTAGTCTTGCCCTACAGGGGCGGGGCTACTGCGTTAGGCATGGCCCTCACCCTACAGTCTCTATCTGGGGCACCCCTCAGGGAGAACGTAGAAAAGTCTCTATTTGGGGTTTCTTTTTAACGTAGAATCCTGAATTCTCCAGTGGTCTTAGACCCCATATGGAGATTCCGCTGTGGCCACCTACCTCTACGCAAGGGTATCCACCGACGACCAGGACCCCGAAGCCCAGGCTGCGTTCCTCGCTGCCAAGTACCCCGACGGCCTCATTGTGGAGGAACGCTTCACAGGAACGACCACTGACCGCCCGAAGTTCGGCAGGCTGTTGGCCGACCTGAAGGCGGGCGACCAGCTCATCGTCCGCGAGGTATCCAGACTGGGGCGGAACAGCCTGGAGGTGCTGGCCCTGGCACAGGACCTTAAGAACCGGAACATCCAGCTGACCATCGACAACCTGGGCATGGATATCACCACTCCCATGGGGGAAATGGTCTTCACCATCATGGCGGGAATGGCGAAGATGGAGCGCGAGCTGATGCTGGAGCGGCAGCGGATCGGCATCGAGAAGGCCAAGCAGGAAGGTAAGTACACCGGCCGCAAGGCCCTGGACCCGAAGGTCATTGCCCACGCCAAGGGGCTGATTGCCCAGGGCATGAGTAAGGCGGATGTGGCTGCGCAGCTCCGCATCGGGCAATCCACCCTGTACAAGTATCTAGCCCTGTAGGGAAGAAACGTCGAAGGCGTTGGGAAAGAGCTGAGAACTTTTTCGACCTTGCAGCTCAGCCGACCTAAACTCTCACGACCTGAGGACAGGATGGCGCTGATGAAAGGCACATTGCAGGATTGGGTGGAGGCGTGCGACCCGCTGATGGAGCAAGCCTTGGACGCCCTCCGCTGCTATCACGAAGCTAAGGCCGAGGGGCGGCCGGAGCCAGATGTGGAGAGGCTGAAGGCGGCCGCTGAGGGACTATTCCAGGAGGTCAACGACTTGATGCAAATGGCTTTTCACAGCCCGTCCGGCCCCCTCCACTAGTAAGGCACCCAAGGCAATACGCAGTAACTCATAGACACCATGGGCACCTTACATCTTCGGCTCACATGGCTTCGACCTGTCCAACCCCACCGGGAAGCTGATGCTCACCTTGCTGGCCGGCGTAGCGGAGCGGGAGCGGGAGAACATCAGGGCACGGCATGGCAGGGATTAACAAGGCCAAGGCGGGCGGGCGCAAGCTGGGTGCCCCCAAGCGGCACGACGACTCCATTGCAGCTTGGAGGAAGGAGACCGGCTCCAGCATCGCCACCACCGCCGACCACTGGAAGGTGTCCTTGGCCACAGTGAAGCGGGCCTGCAAGACCGCTGGAGGTGGGAGCCACGCGGGCGCCTGAGCCTCTGGAAGCGGCAAGCGACATATTTGCAGCCAGTCTAAGGGATAACCTATCCAAACCCCGACCAACCGCCGGTCAAGCGAAGGCTGGAAAGCCCATGGTAATGCCCACCACGCTGAGCGCAGCTCAATGGGGCCATTCCTAGCATGGCCTTCCAGCGCTTGCATGTTTGCCTGCGGCGCCGGCCCCTCTCTCCCCCTATCTCCAAAGCGACCCATTCCCTGCTCGGACTTCCTAGCAGGGCGTTTGCGCTCGCTATCACCACGGACCTCAATCCCAATGACCACCACCACCAACCTGGTGCGGCTAAACCTGCACCTGCGCCCTGAACACCTCGACCGACTCACTACCCTGGCTTGTGCCCTAAGCAGGCGGAAGTGCCGCGATACACGCCTTGCTGAGGCCATGGAGCTGGCCCTAACCGCCGGGCTGTCCTGGGCGGATGACGACCTCCTGGACCTCACCAAGACCGACCGGGAGGAGCCCCAGTGGGTCGCCCTCGGTCCCATCGTGCGCAAGCGTTGAGGTAGGCCATGACGGAAAGACTTCGATCTATTCCCCTGGACGCTATCCAGACCGACCCCACACTGCAGAACCGGAATATCGGAATGCAGAAGTACAAGGAACACAGCGACGCGAAGCGGTACAAGGACCACATCAACCAGCTAACCCGGAGCATCAAGGCCGGGGGGCAGCAGGTGGCCATGAAGGTCGTCGCGGCACAGGAGGGCGGCTCCTATGAGCTGGCCTCGGACGCCGACCGCCCCCACCATGTCGCTACCCGATTTTGGCTGGTGGACGGACACCACCGCCTGGAGGCATTGAAGAAGGCCGGTATAGCGGAAGCACTGGTCGAGGTCCTGCCGGGACTCGGCCTTGCCGATGCCCAGGTCGCCGCACGGCTGGCGAACCAGCAAATCATCCAATCGCTATCTCCGCTGGAGCGCACAGAAAATGCCTGGGCGGCTTTCAATCTGGAGCGCGACACCTACCGCAAGATGCCGGTCAAAGAAGCTGCCGCCCTACTGATGGTCTCCGAAAACACCATCAAGCGCTTCCGCGACTTAGTCCGACAGGACGGAGTCAAAGCTGGGAGGGTTGACGCCGACGCCCCACGGGACAAGGTCGAAGAGCAACTCCAGGCTTACTGGCAGCGAAAGACCACCTGGAAGCCCTTTAGCGTCATCACCTGGACCCAGGTCAGGAAGCAGCGGCAGGAACCGAGCAACCGCACCAGCGGGGCTGCCCGGAAGCACATCATCAAGATGGCCATTGTTCAGGTTGGGCTTGGTGAGGACGGCAAATTTGAACCGAAGGACTTTGTCGAAGCGCTGGAGGAGCTAGCCCGGGAGGCGGGGCGGCCGGACGGCATTGCCTACCTGGAGAGGAAGTACAAACCGAAGGTGTACCAACCAACGACCACGGACGACTACGAAGCCATGGACGATGCCGTTGACCATAGCCAGCTAGGCCTGGAGGTAGCTCGTATGCGTGCGGAGGAAGAGGCCTCCAGACACCCTGGCGACTTCTAACGAGGGCTCCACATGAGGGGCTCTCAGAGCCCTCAATTGGCTGGAGGCCCTGCCGTTCCTGGCTCGGCGTTTTCAATCCTATCATTCGCATGGGGGGATTGCAGGACAGCTACGTGTCCGCCCCCCTGGCGTTTTCATGAGGCCGAGACCTGGAGACGAGGCTTGTGGGAAGGGGGAAGGCGCGGCAAGAACTGCGGGTTGAGTCAGTCACAACCGTCGATGCTGCATGTTCTATGGTGCTCTCCGAAGCATTAAGTTCTTCTTGATTTGGGTATCGTGTTTCTCTAGAGTAGATGATGTTCCCTGTAGAGAAACACAATTCCTTTTTGGCTTGAGTTGGAGATTCACCGATGACTGAAAAAAGCACTTCGTTTCACACTATCTGCCGGCTGCTTCTTAGGGAGCTGCGTGTCGAGAAAGGCGTCACTCAGGCGCATATCAGCCAGCTTCTCGGAAAGGCATCTACAAGCTCTTGGAGCAAAGTCGAAAATGGCGAGACACCGCTTACGCTCGAACACCTGCTGACTGTCTGTACTGCATGCCAGGTCTGGCCAGCGAACTTCTTCATGACAGCGCAGAACTACATGGCCTTGCTCACGCAGCATGGCTGGTTCGTTGCAGCATATGGCAGCCCGTTGAGTAAGGAAGATGACCAGTTGGGCGCTATCGCTGAGGACTACTACGCGGCAAGCGCATCGGCCACCGCGCAGGCTCCCAACATGGGCATGTACCAAGTGCTGCAGACGCCTTGGCCGTATGTGGGGCTCTACGTGCCGCTGAACGTCTTCCGCTGGGCTCTTGATGTTCAGTGGCGTGAGAGCCAAAGAAGCTTCTACCAAAACCTTCCAAAAATTCAGTAGTCACATCCCGACCTCTACCGGCGCGGGCACCGAAAGGAGGGGGCGGGGCAGGCGGAAGGGGCTGCTGCTCATGCGGCTGCCCTGGCTGTTAAGCTCTGTATGAGCAGTGATGGCTGGAGTTCTGCCTGGTCTCCAGCTATTTAGGGGGAGCTAGCGAGAAAAGCGGTTTGTCCGTTCCTGTTCCCATTGCTGTTATGCGGCGTGTCCCTTGGTCAGGCGCTGGTCGTCAGGAAGTGCCTTCCGGGGGCAATAACCCAGCTTCTCTGGCGATGCTCGGGAGTTTCTTCAGTTGCTCCAGAAGCTGGGGCAGCAGTGCCCGCTCGCCGTACTTGCGGCTGACGGCTCCATTGTCATGGCCGGTCAAGGCGTCGCGTAGCTCCTCTGGTACAGCTTGCTCCCTGCAAAAGGTGATGAAGGAGTGTCGGAAGCCGTGGAGCGGGCTTACCCTGATATCTAGGTGCGCTACCTTCTTCAGGTAATCCGACCAGCGCCTTCCGAAGTTGGCCCCGTAGTAGCGTGCTGTGTCCTGTTTCAGAAGTGGGAACAACTGTCCCTGCGCTGGGAGACCGGAGACGTAGCTCAGGAATCCAAGGGCAATGAGGTCGGGGTGGAGAGGGACCTTTCGGCGACTGCCAGCGGTTTTGACTGTGCGTTCGTCCGCCTCGGATGCCTCATCAAGTGTCGAGAGTAAGTCTAGGAACCAAACTCCATCATCACTTTGCTGCACTTCGGCGGCTTTCATCTGCGCCACCTCTTCTCGGCGCGCGCCGGTATAGCACAGCAGTAGCGGAAGCCAATACCAGGCCTCACCAAAGGATGCTCGGGGCGGTGTCCATGTGCGCGTGAATACTGGGCTTTTGAAAACCTGCACCAACTCCTGCCGGGTGAAGTGCTTACGGGCTAACGCTCGGCCCGACTTTTTAGCTGCTTTGGTTAGCTCGCTGGTCACTCCTGAGGCTGTCACGGCATTCTCGGTCAAGATCCCAAGTCGAACGGCATACGTGAGCACGGACGACAGCGCCATGAGCCGGTTCTTTACGGTCAGGTGACTGAGGGTGGGTAAGTCCTGGGCCTCGGCCTTCGCAATGAGCTGTGGAGCCGTAAGCGCCTTTCGCCCGATGCCGCCTGCTGGCATTTTTAGCAGGTCGGTAACGAACGAGTTCACTGTGGCGCGGGTAATGGATGAGGCGGGCAGGTCACCGTACAGCTCGATAAACACCTTCATGGTGCCGCTGTACTCACGGGCGCGCTTAACGACGTCCCGGCCACCGTTCCCCAATTTCAAGTGGTAGGCCTTCCAGTCCTCGAATAGCCGCGACAGCAACGGAGCGCTGGTGGGGCGCTCCTCAAAGCTAAGGGGCGCGAATGCCGGGGCCTGTAGCGGTGCTACGTGGTCGTGTTCGTACCTGCTGAGGGCAGTCTCCGATAGGCGCAGGAGCTGGGCCGCGAACGCCTCTTGAAGGTGGCGGTAAGTTGCTGAGTCCTGTGGTACGGGTGGATGGTTGTACCGGGCCAGTTCATCTGCAATGTCTGCTTGGATACGGCGCGTGACGGCAGGCTCGGCGAGGAAGGTGTTGACTGAAAGCCCGGCCCCATAAAATGACCCGAGCGTTTCAACATCGGTGCCGTGCTGTGCTAGCCAGTACGTGAAGTTGCCGGACTTCTCCATCTCGGCCAGCTCATGCCTCGCCCACCGCGCGGCCATTTGCACTGCGTCGTTTGCGGGTAGCTGAGGACCTTGGGCCAGCTGGGCGCGTGCTCGCTCGAAAAGCTGGTCAGACTTGACCCATTCGGCGGCGTGCCGTGTTTTGGCTTCTATCGGGACGCGGGTCTGGAGGCTGACTTTGTAAAAGTCGCCTTTGCCCAGGATAGGCTTGAGGTCATCAGGAATGCGGCGACGGATGTAGTAGATGCCGCTAGGGTGCTTCCAGGGTTGTGCCATGAACGCCACGCTTGTGTACCCGCCTTGTGTACCAGTGGGAGGCGGGATTACAGGTCTCCAGAAACAAAAAACCCCTGAGACCGTTAGGAATCAGGGGTTTCGGTATGGTGGTGCCCAGAGACGGAGTCGAACCGCCGACACGAGGATTTTCAATCCTCTGCTCTACCGACTGAGCTATCTGGGCGACGGGGTGAATTAAATAGATTTTCTGACGGGGCGTCAACGACTTTTTTTAAAAAATTTTAAATTAATTCCGTCGCTTACGATCCCCGGGCTCATTCCGAGGGTGGAACGTAGCCTTCGGCCTGGGCGTAATCCTCGCCGGCGAAGAACTTGTCCATCTCGGCCTGGATGAATTTGCGGTCCTCGGCATTCATCATGTTCAGGCGCTTCTCGTTGATCAGCATGGTCTGGTGGTCCTGCCACTCTTTCCAGGCTTTCTGCGAGATGTGCTCGAAGATGTCCTGGCCCTTGGCGCCGGGGTAGGGCGGGCGCTCCAGGCCTGGCAGTTCTTCGTTGTACTTGCGGCACTTCACGGTGCGGGTCATGGGGTTTCTCCTGCAATCAGTTCGTCGGCTGCGCGTTGCAGCAGCTTCTTGACCGGGGCAGCAAGGCCCAGGCGCGGCGGGGTGGCGAGGTTATACCAGAGCCAGTCGGCCTCGGCCACGTGCGCCCCGGCGGGCTCGACACGCACCAGCCACGGCTCGATCGCCAGCTGGAAGTGGCTGAAGGTGTGGGTAAGGCCCTGCAAAGCCTGGCTGCCGGCCAGGCGCAGGCCGTGCTGGTAAGCGAGGTCGTCGAGTTGTTCGAGGTTGTCCAGCTCGGGCAGGCTCCACAGCCCGCCCCACAGCCCGCTGGAGGGGCGGCGGTACAGCAGGATGGCGCCTTCGTGGTTGGTCAGCAGCGGCATCAGCGTCTTGCGCTGGGGCAGTGCCTTGCGCGGCTTGGGTTCGGGGTAGCGGGTCTCTTCGCCGTGCAGGTGCGCTTCGCAGCCACGTTGCAACGGGCAGATCAGGCAACTGGGCTTGCTGCGGGTGCACAGCGTGGCGCCCATGTCCATCATCGCCTGGGTGTAGTGGTTGGCCCGGGCCATGGGGGTGAAGCGCTCGGCGGTTGCCCACAGCTGGTTGGCCACCTTGGGCTCGCCGGGGTAGCCGGCCTGGGCGGTGTAGCGGGCCAGCACGCGCTTGACGTTGCCGTCCAGAATCGGCGCGCGGATACCCATGCTGATGCTGGCGATGGCCCCCGCTGTGGAGCGGCCGATGCCGGGCAGCTCGGTGAGCTGCTCGACGCTGCGCGGAAATTCGCCGCCATGCCGCTCGACGACGATCTTCGCGGCCTTTTGCAAATTGCGTGCGCGGGTGTAATAGCCCAGGCCCGTCCACAGGTGCAGCACTTCGTCTTCCGGCGCCTCGGCCAGGGCCTGCACGGTGGGCAGCGCCTGCATGAAGCGGTCGAAGTAATTGAGCACGGTGCTCACCTGGGTCTGCTGCAGCATGATTTCAGACACCCACACCCGGTACGGGGTGATGCCCTGTTGCCAGGGCAGGTCATGGCGGCCGTGCTGGTCGTACCACTCCAGCACCGCGCTGGAGAACTGCTGGGGGCTCATCGTTTGAACAGCCCCTTGAGCGCGTCTTTGAGTTCCGGGCTCACTTTGCCTCCGAGTTTCTCTTCGAGCTTTTCATCGATCTTGTCTTTCAGGCGGTTGCCGGCAAGCTTGGCTGCCACCTTGCCCAGGCCGTCCTGGTCCAGGCGGCAGGCCTTGGCGCCCAGCTCCAGCGGGCCGCGGCAGCGCAGCGGCACTTCAACGCCCACGTAGCGCTCGTTCACCTGGCAGGCCGGGTCGGGCATGGCGCGCTGGTCGCCTTCGACCACCACGCCGACGTTGTAGTCCATGCCCAGCACGCGCAGGTCGAGGTCGCCATTGCCGTTCACCGTCAGGCCCGGGATGCGTGCCTTGAGGTCGGGGTTGCTGGCAACGCCGTTGCGGATCACCAGGCTGCCGCGCAGCTCCTGGAACGGCGTGTCCTTGCCGCGTGGCTCGCCGCTGAGCTGCTTGCGGTTGAGGGTGGCGATGGCCTGGCACAGCTGCTGCTCAAGGTTGGCGTTGACCAGCACGCCGTCGTTGATGGCAAAGCTGGCGGTGCCGTTAAGGGTGTCGACCAGCGCCTTCTGGCTGTTGCCGGTGGCGGTCAGGTTGCTGTTAAGGGTCAGCAGGCCCTTCACCGGCGGCGCCTGGTCTGGGCTTTCGCGCTTGATGAAGTGCTCGACCGGCACGCGGTTGATCTTGGTGCTGACGCCGATCTGCGGCACGGCCGGGCGCACATCGACCGTGCCCTTGGCCTCGAAAGTGCCGTTGTACAGGCCGCCGCGCAGGGTTTGCAGGGTGAGCAGGCCAGCTTGGCCGGTGGCGTTGAGCTGGGCGTCGCTGATCGGCAGCTTGTCCAGGGTCAGCGCACCGAAGGTAAGCTCAGCCTGCAGGTCGAGGGCGCGCAAGCGGTCCATCGGCAGCAGCTTGTCGTTGCTCCAGGCCTGTTGCGTCGGGGCGTTGGGCAGCGGCGTGGTACCGGCGCCAGCCACGGCGGCAGACTCCTGCTGCTTGACCTCGGCCTGGCGCGCCGCGGTGGCGCCCTTGGCTTCTTCGCTTTTGGCCGGCAGGTAGCGGTCGGCGTTGAAGGTGTCGCCTTTGAGGCGCACGCGCAGGGCTTGCTTGGCGAAGTCTTCCACCGCGACACGGCCACTGAAGGTGCTGTCGTCCAGCTTCACCGCCAGGTCTTCCAGGGCCAGGCTGTTTTGCGTGCCTTCCAGGCGGGTGACCAGCTCGAGCTTGTTGAACGCGGCCGGGTCGG
Organism: Pseudomonas sp. NPDC089406; assembly: GCF_044900265.1. Taxonomy (NCBI): domain Bacteria; kingdom Pseudomonadati; phylum Pseudomonadota; class Gammaproteobacteria; order Pseudomonadales; family Pseudomonadaceae; genus Pseudomonas; species Pseudomonas sp. NPDC089406. The sequence goes on from NZ_JBJDNC010000004.1 coordinate 34,637, forward strand.
CGGTGGCCGGCAGCGGCTGGCCGATGCCGTCGAGGAAGGTGCGCAGGTCGAACTGGGCGATGGACAGCGCGCCGCTGAGCTGCGGGGCTTTGTCCAGGTCGCGCAGGTTCAGCTCGCCGAGGGCGCGCAGCTGGTTGGCCGAGACTTTCAGCCCGCTCCACGACGCCACGTTGGCGGCCAGGTCGACCAGCAACTGGCCCTGGGCGGCGAAGGTCAGGGTCTTGCCGGCCAGCGGCTCGCCCGAGGTTTCACCCGACAGGCGCAGGTCTTCAAGGTTGTAGCGCTTGAGCTTGCGGTCAAAGCGCAATTCGCCGGCAAGCTCGGTGCGGGCCTTGATGTTCGGCTGGCTGGCCGCCAGGAAGGCGCTGGCCTTGAGCGGAATGTTCACGCCTTCGTGCACGGCGCCGGTGCTCAGCTGGATGCTCTCGGCGCTGTAGGTCTGCCCGGCCTTTTCGTCGGTGTACAGGATTCGCGCGTTGTTCACGGTCAGGCTGTCGATATCGAGTTTGACCGCGCGTTCGCTGCTGCCTTCGGGCTTGCTGGCCGGTGCATCGGCGGGCGCGCTGGCGCCGCCGGCCGGGGCGCTGGCCACGTTGGTGTCGGGCAGCGGCTTGCCGATGTCTTCCCAGTTGCCGTGGCCGTTGGCGTCACGGGTGAGGGTGAGGTTCAGGCCCTCGACCCGCACGTCGCTCATCTGCACTTCGCGGCGCAGCAGCGGCAGCACGCGCACCGACAGGCCAAGCATCTGCAGGTCGGCGAACGGCACCTTGGGGTTGTTCAGCGTGGCGATGCTCGCCTCGTGCAGCTCCAGGCCCAGCCACGGGAACAGGCTCCAGCCGATGTCGCCGTTGAGGGTCAGTTCCACATGGGCCTTGTCGCGGGCCAGCTGGCGGATTTCGTCTTTGTAGTCGTTGGGATCGAAGAGGTGCGTCAGGGCGAAGCCCAGCGCCACGATGATCAGCAACAACCCGAGAAGCCCCAGCCCCAGGATTTTGCCGAACGCTTTCATGGGCGAGTCCTTGTAGTCCGATTTTGAAATTCAGCGGCGAGTATAGCGCCGTGCGGTATGGCTCTGCGTATCCGACGTTTCGACAGTTTGTGTGGGGGCAGTTCATTTATTCCCCCCCTGCGGGAGATCACCCAACCCTCCGGGCTGCGCTGTCGCGCAGAGAACTAGTCTCGCAGATGCACCGCTTCCCACCGGATTGCACAGAGCCTGAATCTGGCGCTGTACCTGTGGGAGCAACTGTCTTGTGCTGCCTGAGCCGGCCTCATCGCCGGCAAGCCGGCTCCTACAGGTACGGCACTGGCCTGAAGCTTATGCAATCCCTGTGGGAGCGGCTTTAGCCGCGAAGCAGGCGCCGCGCTAGATGGCACCGGCTTCGCCGGTGTTCGCGGCTGAAGCCGCTCCCACAGGATCTTTGTTAAATCAACGAGTTGTGATTTGTTCCATAGGAGCTGGCTTGCCGGCGATAGGGCCGGTGCAGGCCGCACACGGCCTTTGCTCCCAAGCGCAAAACCCCGCACCACAACACCTGGGTACAAGAATTTTTGACTCAGTTGTCGAAAAAATAGGGATATCAGATTGCCTTCATGTCATCTGCAGCTGTTAATCTTGCGCCGCTTTTGCAGCCAACCGCGACCCATTGTCGCGGTCTGGTGCCGATAACGGCCGGGCCGCCTTGCGTGCAGCCACACAGAGCCGGGCATTGAAACTGCGAGCAAAGCCCACCTACAAGAGGAAAACCCATGAACAGCAGTATCACGACAGGGGCGGCGCAGAGCGCGCCCGGTTTCCTGTCGAAGGAGCGCATCATCGCCCGCCCGGGCTTCAACCGCTGGCTGGTACCGCCGGCAGCCCTGGCCATTCACCTGTGCATCGGCATGGCCTACGGCTTCTCGGTGTTCTGGTTGCCGCTGTCCCAGGCCCTGGGCGTCACCGCCCCGGTCGCCTGCGCCGCCGACATGGGCTTCGTCGCCCGCCTGTTCAGTGCCGAGTGCGACTGGCCAATCTCCATGCTCAGCTGGATCTACACCCTGTTCTTCGTGTTCCTCGGCTGCTCGGCCGCGGTACTCGGCGGCTGGCTGGAGCACGCCGGCCCGCGCAAGGCTGGCCTGGTATCGGCGCTGTGCTGGTGCGGCGGCCTGCTGATCTCGGCGATCGGCGTGAAAACCCACCAGCTGTGGCTGATGTGGCTGGGGTCGGGTGTGATCGGTGGTATCGGCCTGGGCCTGGGCTACATCTCGCCGGTGTCGACCCTGATCAAGTGGTTCCCGGACAAGCGCGGCATGGCGACCGGCATGGCAATCATGGGCTTCGGTGGAGGTGCCATGGTGGGCGCTCCTCTGGCCACTGCACTGATGGGCCATTTCGGCAGCAGCACCGAGGTGGGCGTGTGGCAGAGCTTTGTCGCCATGGCCGCGATCTACTTCGTGTTCATGACCGCCGGCGCCCTGGCTTACCGCGTGCCGCCAACCGGCTGGAAGCCTGAAGGCTGGACGCCGCCGGCGAAAAAAGCCAACGCCATGGTCACCGACCGCCACGTGCACGTCAGCGTGGCCTGGAAGACCCCGCAGTTCGCCCTGGTGTGGCTGGTGCTGTGCCTGAACGTGTCGGCCGGTATCGGCATCCTCGGCATGGCCTCGCCGCTGCTGCAGGAAGTGTTCGCCGGCAAGCTGCTGGGCAACGAGCTGACCTTCAGCGAACTGAACCCTGCGCAACTGGCGCAGATCGCCGCCATTGCCGCCGGCTTCACCGGCCTGTTGAGCCTGTTCAACATCGGTGGGCGCTTCTTCTGGGCGTCGTTCTCCGACTACATCGGCCGCAAGAATACCTACTTCGCCTTCTTCGCCCTGGGCGTTGGCCTCTACAGCCTGGTGCCGAACATGGGCCACCTGGGCAACGTGGCGCTGTTCGTGGCGGCGTTCTGCATCATCCTGTCGATGTACGGCGGCGGTTTCTCCACCGTGCCTGCGTACCTGGCCGACCTGTTCGGCACGCAGATGGTCGGCGCCATCCACGGTCGCCTGCTGACCGCCTGGGCCGCTGCCGGCGTGCTCGGCCCGGTGCTGATCACCTACCTGCGTGAAGCGCAGCTGGCCGCAGGCGTGGAGCGGGCTGCGGCCTACGACATGACCCTGTACATCCTGGCTGGCCTGCTGGTGCTGGGCTTCATCTGCAACCTGCTGGTGCGCCCGGTGGCCGACAAGTACTTCATGACCGACGCCGAGCTTGCCGCAGAGCGCGCCCTGAGCCACGACAAGGGCGCCGACAGCGCGCGCTCGCTGGAGTGGAAAGCTTCGTCGGGCAGCCTGCCGCTGGTGCTGCTGGCCTGGGCCGTGGTGGTGATTCCGCTGGCCTGGGGTGTGTGGATCACCCTGCAAAAGACTGCAGTGTTGTTCCATTGATGTAGCTGCATTGGGGGCGCTTTGCGCCCCATTCGCGACACAAGGCCGCTCCTACAGGGGCCGTGCTAACTCAAAGGTTGCGCGGCCCCTGTAGGAGCGGCCTTGTGTCGCGATGGGCTGCAAAGCAGCCCCGACCAACACTTGTATAGACCTGTAGGCCTCTGCGCCCCCCGCAATTGCTCCCCCTGCCATATGTCATCCGCGTTTCAAGCCGGCGCGTTCTGGGCCTATAATGACGCCCTTTTCGCCCAATGATTTAGCGGAGCTGGTGATGGTCGAACGTAAGGCTTCCGTCGAGCGCAATACCCTGGAAACCCAGGTCAAGTGCTCGATCAACCTCGATGGCAGTGGCAAGGCCCGATTCGATATCGGCGTACCTTTCCTCGAACACATGCTGGACCAGATCGCTCGCCATGGGCTGATCGACCTGGATATCGAGTGCAAGGGCGACCTGCATATCGACGATCACCATACTGTCGAAGACGTCGGCATCACCCTCGGCCAGGCCTTCGCCAAGGCTGTCGGCGACAAGAAAGGCATCTTCCGCTACGGCCACTCCTACGTGCCGCTGGATGAAGCCCTGTCGCGCGTGGTCATCGACTTCTCCGGCCGCCCGGGCCTGCAGATGCACGTGCCCTACACCCGCGCCAGCGTTGGCGGCTTCGATGTCGACCTGTTCCAGGAGTTCTTCCAGGGCTTCGTCAACCACGCCCTGGTGACCCTGCACATCGACAACCTGCGTGGCCACAACACCCACCACCAGATCGAGACCGTGTTCAAGGCCTTCGGCCGTGCCCTGCGCATGGCGGTCGAGCAGGACGCGCGCATGGCCGGGCAGATGCCGTCCACCAAAGGGTGCCTGTAAATGCAGACCGTAGCCGTAATCGACTATGGCATGGGCAACCTGCACTCGGTGGCCAAGGCCCTCGAGCACGTGGGTGCCGGCAAGGTCGTGGTCACCAGCGACGCCGCGGTCATTCGTGAAGCCGACCGCGTGGTGTTCCCGGGCGTTGGCGCGATCCGCGACTGCATGGCCGAAATCCGCCGCCTGGGCTTCGACAGCCTGGTGCGCGAAGTCAGCCAGGACCGCCCGTTCCTCGGCATCTGCGTGGGTATGCAGGCGCTGCTCGACCATAGCGAAGAAAACGACGGTGTCGACTGCATCGGCCTGTTCCCGGGCCAGGTGCGCTTCTTCGGCAAAGGCCTGCAAGAAGACGGCGAGCACCTGAAGGTGCCGCACATGGGCTGGAACGAAGTGAGCCAGACCATCGACCACCCGCTGTGGCACGACATCCCCGACCGCGCACGCTTCTACTTCGTGCACAGCTACTACATCAATGCCGGCAAGCCTGGGCAGGTAGTCGGCCGCGGCCACTACGGCAACGATTTCGCCGCAGCGCTGGCCGACGGCTCGCGCTTTGCCGTGCAGTTCCACCCGGAGAAGAGCCACACCCACGGCCTGCAGCTGCTGCAGAACTTCGTCGCCTGGGACGGGCGCTGGTAAATGAGCAAAGCGAAGACCAAGGCCCCCGTCATCACCCTGGCCCCGGAGCAGGAGCGCGAGGCGCTCGACACCTTGAAGCGCTTTCTGGAAGACCGCTTCGAGCTGCAGCTGGGGTCGTTCGAGGTGGCCGAGGTCCTCGAGCTGTTCAGCAAGGAAATTGCACCCCATTACTACAACAGGGCGATTGCCGATGTTCAGCTGCACCTCAAGGAGCGGTTCGAGAGCATCGAAAGCGACCTGTGGGCGCTCGAGAAGCCCTGAACTCAACGAATTGGACAGGTCCCCAACATGCTGATTATCCCCGCTATCGATCTGAAAGACGGTGCCTGCGTGCGTCTGCGCCAAGGCCGCATGGAAGACTCCACGGTATTCTCCGACGACCCGGTGAGCATGGCCGCCAAGTGGGTCGAGGGTGGCTGCCGCCGCCTGCACCTGGTCGACCTCAACGGCGCCTTCGAAGGCCAGCCGGTCAACGGTGAAGTGGTCACCGCCATCGCCAAGCGCTATCCGACCCTGCCGATCCAGATCGGCGGCGGCATCCGCTCGCTGGAAACCATCGAGCACTACGTCAAGGCCGGCGTCAGCTACGTGATCATCGGCACCAAGGCAGTCAAGCAGCCAGAGTTCGTCGCCGAGGCCTGCAAGGCCTTCCCGGGCAAGGTCATCGTTGGCCTGGATGCCAAGGACGGCTTCGTCGCCACCGACGGCTGGGCCGAAGTCAGCTCGGTGCAGGTCATTGACCTGGCCAAGCGTTTCGAGGCCGATGGCGTCTCGGCGATCGTCTACACCGACATCGCCAAGGACGGCATGATGCAGGGCTGCAACGTGCCCTTCACCAAGGCCCTGGCCGAAGCCACGCGCATTCCGGTGATCGCCTCGGGCGGCATCCACAACCTGGGTGACATCAAGGCCCTGCTGGACGCCAAGGCCCCCGGCATTGTCGGCGCCATCACCGGCCGCGCCATCTACGAAGGCACCCTCGACGTCGCCGAGGCCCAGGCCTTCTGCGACAACTACCAAGGCTGAGGAACGACCATGGCACTGGCCAAGCGCATCATCCCTTGCCTGGACGTGGACAACGGCCGGGTGGTCAAGGGCGTCAAGTTCGAGAACATCCGCGATGCCGGCGACCCGGTGGAAATCGCCCGTCGCTACAACGAGCAGGGCGCCGACGAAATCACCTTCCTCGACATCACCGCCAGCGTCGATGGCCGTGACACCACCCTGCATACCGTCGAGCGCATGGCCAGCCAGGTGTTCATCCCGCTGACCGTGGGCGGTGGCGTGCGTACCGTGCAGGACATCCGCAACCTGCTCAACGCCGGTGCCGACAAGGTGTCGATCAACACCGCCGCGGTGTTCAACCCGGAATTCGTCGGCGAAGCGGCGGACCGTTTCGGCTCGCAATGCATCGTCGTCGCCATCGACGCCAAGAAGGTGTCTGGCCCGGGCGAGACCCCGCGCTGGGAGATCTTCACCCACGGCGGGCGCAAGCCCACCGGGCTGGATGCGGTGGAGTGGGCGAAGAAGATGGAAGGCCTGGGTGCTGGCGAGATTTTGCTGACCAGCATGGACCAGGACGGCATGAAGAACGGCTTCGACCTGGGTGTTACCCGCGCCATCAGCGATGCGCTGGGTATTCCGGTGATTGCCTCCGGTGGCGTGGGCAACCTGCAGCACCTGGCTGACGGCATTCTGGAAGGGCACGCCAGCGCGGTGCTGGCGGCGAGCATCTTCCACTTCGGTGAGTACACGGTGCCGGAGGCCAAGGCCTATATGGCTTCGCGCGGGATCGTCGTGCGCTGACAGATCGCCGGGAGGGCTTCGCCCTCCTTTTCGCGACACAAGGCCGCTCCTACAGGGATATGCGTTTGCCGAATGGTACGCGTTCCCCTGTAGGAGCGGCCTTGTGTCGCGAAAGGGCCGCAAAGCGGCCCCAAAGGCCTCACCCGTGATTCTTGCCGAGCAGCGCGTGGTAAAGCTCGGTATCCCCCAGAATCCCCACCACCTTGTCGTTATCCTGCAGCACCAGCTTGTTGCCAGTCTGGTAACGAATCTGCAGCGCCTCGCGCATGCCGATGTCGGCGTGCACCAGCGTCGGCTTGCGCCCCAGGCCTTCCACCGCCTGCCCCGGTGCCCAGTTCTGCATGTCCAGGCCGTTCTGCCCCTGGCGTGCGCGCTTGATCGAGTTGCCTTCGCCAAGGTCCAGCCACGAGTCGCCGCCCGGGTCCAGGCACACCGAGCCGTTGACCCGCTTGCAGTTGTCCAGGCTGCGCATCAGGCTGCGCCCGCACAGCACGTTCAGCGGGTTGGTGTGGGCGACGAAGGTACGCACGTACTCGTCGGCCGGGTTCAGCACGATCTCTTCAGGCTTGCTGTACTGGATGATCCGCCCGTCCTTCATGATTGCGATGCGGCTGCCCAGCTTCAGGGCCTCGTCCAGGTCGTGGCTGACGAACACGATGGTCTTGCTCAGCTTGGCCTGCAAATCCAGCAGCTCGTCCTGCAGGCCCTGGCGGATCAGCGGGTCGAGGGCCGAGAAGGGTTCGTCCATCAGCAGAATGTCGGCGTCCATCGCCAGCGCCCGGGCCAGGCCCACGCGCTGCTGCATGCCGCCAGACAGCTCATCCGGCTTTTTATTGCGCCACTGGGTCAGGCCCACCAGCTCGAGTTTTTCGTCCACCAGCTTGCGCCGTTCCTTTTCAGGGCGGCCCTGCATCTCCAGGCCAAAGCTGATGTTCTCGCGCACCGTAAGCCAAGGCATCAGGGCGAACTTCTGGAACACCATGGCGATGCGCTTGGTGCGCATCATCTTGAGCTCCGCCGGGGTGCAGTGGGCAATGTCGATGTGCTTGTTTTCGTGCTCGACGAACAACTTGCCGCGGCTGACCGTGTTCAGGCCGTTGATGCAGCGCAGCAGGCTCGACTTGCCCGAGCCGGACAAGCCCATCAGCACGCAGATTTCGCCCTTGTTGATGTCCAGGTTGGCCTTTTCGACCCCCACCACCAGGCCGGTCTGCTTGAGGATCTGCTCGCGGGTGTGGCCCTTGTCGAGCAGCGCCAGCGCCTCGCGCGGCTTGCTCGAAAAGATTACGTCGACGTCTTCGAAACGAATGATGCTCATGCCTCACCCCTTGCTGGCAGCTCCGGTTGCTTGCAGATACGGTCGAGCATGATTGCCAGCAACACGATGGCCAGGCCCGCTTCGAAGCCGAGCGAGATATCGGCGGTGTTCAGTGCGTTGACCACAGGTTTGCCCAAGCCGTCGGCGCCCACCAGGGCGGCGATCACCACCATCGACAGCGACAGCATGATGCATTGGGTCACGCCGGCGGCGATGCTCGGCATGGCGTGGGGCAGTTCGATGCGCGTCAGCAGCTGGCGGCGCGAGCAGCCGAAGGCCTTGCCGGCGTCCATCAGTTCTTGCGGCACGTCGCAGATACCCAGGTAAGTAAGGCGGATCGGCGCGGCGATGGCGAACACCACGGTGGAGATCAGCCCCGGCACCACGCCCAGGCCGAACAGGGTCAGGGTGGGGATCAGGTAGACGAAGGTGGGCACGGTCTGCATCAGGTCCAGCACCGGGCGCATGGCGGTGTAGAACATCGGCTTGTGTGCGGCGAGGATGCCCAGCGGTACGCCGAAGGCCACGCACACCACCGTGGCGAAGCTGACCTGCGCCAGGGTTTCCATGGTTTCCTGCCAGTAGCCCAGGTTGAGGATGAGCAGGAACGACAGGGCGACGAATACGGTCAGTGCCCACTTGCGCTGAATCAGGTGCGCGAGCGCGGCGAACAGGGCGATGAGCACGAAAGGGTTGAACCAGGTCAAGGCACTGGTGACGCCATGGATCATGAATTCCAGGCCTTGAGCGATAGCGTCGAAGTAATTGGCGCCATTCTGGGTCAACCATTCGACGAATGAGGCGATGTACTGCCCCAGGGGTATTTTCTGATCGATAAGCATGATAGCGAGCTTCCACCTGCAAAGATTGAAATCAGTCCGGGGCGGCACGGTCCCGCCCCGAGGTAGTGCTTGTTGCTACTGCGAATTTCGTTGTTATTGAGCGAGTTTGGCCTTGGCCGCCTCAAGGCCGGGTTTGCCATCCACGGTGGTGACGCCGGCCAGCCAGGTGTCCAGCTTGCCAGGGTTGTCCTTGAGCCATTTTTTCGCGGCGGCCTCAGGCTTCATCTTGTCGTCCAGGACATAGCCCATCATCGTGCTTTCATCCTTGAGCTCGAACGACAGGTTCTTCAGCAGTTGGCCAACGTTGCTGCATTCCTGCACATAGCCCTTGCGGGTGTTGGTCAATACGGTTGCCTTGCCGAACTCGGGGCCGAAGAACTCGTCGCCCCCGGTCAGGTACTGCATCTTGAAGCGGGTGTTCATCGGGTGCGGCTCCCAGCCCAGGAACACCACCGCCTCGCCGCGCTTCTGCGCCCGGTCCACCTGCGACAGCATGCCCGCCTCGCTGGACTGCACGATCTTGAAACCGGCGTCCTTGAGGCCAAAGGCGTTCTTGTCGATCATGCTCTGGATGGTGCGGTTGCCGTCGTTACCCGGCTCGATGCCGTAGATCTTGCCGTCCAGTTCCTTCTTGAACTTGGGGATGTCGGCAAAGTCTTTCAGGCCCTTGTCGTACAGCGCCTGGGGCACCGCCAGGGTGTACTTGGCGTTCTCCAGGTTGGCGCGCACGGTCTCCACGGTGCCGGCATCGCGGTACTGCTTGATGTCGTTTTCCATGGTCGGCATCCAGTTGCCGAGGAACACATCCAGGTCCTTGCCCGAGGCCAGCGATTTGTAAGTCACCGGCACCGAGATCATGGTGGTGTGGGTCTTGTAGCCCAGCGCCTCGAGTACCACGCTGGTGGTGGCGGTGGTCACGGTGATGTCGGTCCAGCCAACGTCCGAGAAACGTACCGTCTGGCACTGCTCGGGTTCGGCGGCCTGGGCCAGCAACGGTGCGCAGAGCATCGCGGCCAGCAACAGCGAGGGTGAAGCTTTCATAGGTGGACTCCTGTGATTTTATCTTCGGGTTCGCGGGGGCTGCCGGTGCTTTTTAGCGCGCCGATCAGCCAGGCCTGCAGAGGGCAGGATGCGAGGCCGTGCAATACGAGTCGCTTTCGATAATCCTCCAGCGTTCGGCAATCGCCTACTGGTGGGGTCGTATCCAGTACAGGACGGGTCGCATCCAGTACGGGCGATGTCGCAATCGGGTTTTTCCACCCCCACACCCCGGTTTTTGCGTCGCCCGGCCGCTGGAAAGCGGCGCACAAGGCACCGGATCACGGCGGCGCTGCCGGACAAAAGTACGTCGGTTGCAGACGGCGGGGGGGTGGGCAAAAGCCCGATGATGCGAGCATTCCAAGGCGGCTCGACGTTTCAGCCTAGCAGTTGTGCAAGGCGTCGTTTGGCGTGCCCAGACAGCCCATCAAGAGGTGTTGCGACAATGGCCATCAGCGTGTTTGACCTGTTCAAGATCGGTGTCGGGCCTTCCAGCTCGCACACCGTCGGCCCCATGCGCGCCGCCGCGCTGTTCGTCCAGGGGCTGCGCGAACGCGGCGAACTGGAACAGGTAAGGCGCATCGAGGTGCGCCTGTACGGCTCGCTGTCGGCCACCGGCGTCGGCCATGGCACCGACAACGCCACCATCATGGGCCTGATGGGCGAATGGCCCGACTCCATCGACCCCACGCAGATCACCCCGCGCATCGCCGATTTGCGCGAAACCAACCTGCTGCACCTGGATAACCGCCGGCCCATCGAATTCGTCTGGGCCCGCGACATGCTGCTGCTGGACGAGAACCTGCCCTACCACCCCAACGCCATGACCCTGGTGGCCGAAGGCGCCTCTGGCGAGCTGCACCGCGACACCTACTACTCCGTCGGTGGCGGCTTTGTGGTCGACGCCGCGCAGGCCGCCAGCGGTGTGCTGGACGCTGACCAGACCGTGCTGCCGTACGACTTCAACAGCGCCGCCGAACTGCTGCGCCTGTGCAAGCAAAACGACCTGCGTGTGTCGCAATTGATGATGGCCAACGAGAAGGTCTGGCGCAGCGAGGACGAAATCCGCGCCGGCCTGCTCAAGCTCTGGCACGCCATGCAGGAATGCGTGAACAACGGCCTGAAGTACGAAGGCACGCTGCCCGGCGGGCTCAATGTGCGCCGCCGCGCCGCCAAGCTGCACCGCAGCCTGCAGGAAATCGGCAAGCCCAACGTGATCGGCTCGACCATGAGCGCCATGGAGTGGGTCAACCTGTTCGCCCTGGCGGTCAACGAAGAGAACGCCGCCGGCGGGCGCATGGTCACCGCGCCTACCAATGGCGCGGCGGGCATCATCCCGGCGGTACTGCACTACTACATGCGCTTCTCGGATGTGGTGGACGAAAGCAACGTGGTGGATTTCTTCCTCGGCGCCGCTGCGGTGGGCATTCTGTGCAAGAAGAACGCCTCCATCTCTGGCGCCGAAGTGGGCTGCCAGGGCGAGGTGGGCTCGGCTTGCGCCATGGCCGCTGCGGGCCTGGCCGAAGTGCTCGGCGCCACCCCGCCGCAACTGGAAAACGCCGCCGAAATTGCCCTTGAGCACAACCTGGGGCTGACCTGCGACCCGGTCGGTGGCCTGGTGCAGGTGCCCTGCATCGAACGCAACGCCATTGCTGCGGTAAAAGCGATCAACGCCGTGCAGATGGCCCTGCGTGGTGACGGCGAGCACTTCATCTCCCTCGATCAGGTGATCCGCACCATGCGTGACACCGGCGCCGACATGCACGACAAGTACAAGGAAACCTCGCGCGGGGGCCTTGCGGTCAGCGCCATCGAGTGCTGATGCGCCGTTTTGGCCCGCCCCTGGCGGTTGCGCCATGTTATGGCGCAGCCGCCGCTCACGACCGGCCGTCGGCTGTCGTTACCAGTGGGGTCGTTGTCGGTGACACTCAAGTCTGTCGCTTCTGGGCAACCTTCCCACTTGTGCTACCGAACTGCTCAGCAGTGACACGCAAAGGCGCTGGCCCGGCGCTTTGCGCATGAACCACAACGCAAGAAAAAAGCCCTGCACGGCAACCAGATGACGTCGTTTTTGGGTTTTTTTGGATAGCCGTTCAATTTCAGGCACGGCGTTTGCGTTGAGATTGGCAAAGCCCCTGCATACGAACCGGGGTGATAACAAGAAACCAGTGCCCGCCTGAGGCACACCCTGCATTTGTGTGAGGAGAAATCGCGATGACGTCGTACACCTCCGGGACCCCAACCCAGAACCGCACAGCACCCCAGTCCATCGGCTTTCTCCTGCTGGACAACTTCACCCTCATTTCATTGGCCTCGGCGGTCGAGCCGCTGCGCATGGCCAACCAGCTGTCCGGCCGCGAGCTGTACCGCTGGCACACGCTGACCGTTGACGGTGGCCAGGTGTGGGCCAGCGACGGCCTGCAGATCACCCCCGACGCCGCCATGCACAGCGCCCCGCCGATGGACACCGTGATCGTCTGCGGCGGCGTGGGCATTCAGCGCACCGTCACCCGCGAGCACGTCACCTGGCTGCAGGCCCAGGCCCGCCAGTCGCGCCGCCTGGGCGCAGTGTGCACCGGCAGCTGGGCACTGGCTTGCGCCGGCCTGCTCGACGGCTTCGATTGCAGCGTGCACTGGGAATGCCTGGCCGCCATGCAGGAGGCCTACCCGCGGGTGAACATGAGCACCCGCCTGTTCACCCTCGACCGCAACCGCTTCACCAGCTCCGGCGGCACCGCGCCGCTGGACATGATGCTGCACCTGATCAGCCGCGATCACGGCCGCGAGCTGTCGGCGGCAATCTCCGAGATGTTCGTCTACGAGCGCATCCGCAACGAGCAGGACCACCAGCGCGTGCCGCTCAAGCACATGCTCGGTACCAACCAGCCGAAGCTTCAGGAAATCGTCGCGCTGATGGAGGCGAATCTGGAAGAGCCGATCGACCTCGACGAACTGGCGGTGTACGTGTCGGTGTCGCGTCGCCAGCTCGAGCGATTGTTCCAGAAGTACCTGCACTGCTCGCCGTCGCGCTACTACCTCAAGCTGCGCCTGATCCGTGCCCGCCAGTTGCTCAAGCAGACGCCGATGTCGATCATCGAGGTGGCCTCGGTGTGCGGCTTCGTGTCCACGCCGCATTTTTCCAAGTGCTACCGCGAGTACTTCGGCATCCCGCCGCGCGATGAGCGCGTGGGCTCCAACACCACGCAACAAGTGGCGATGATGCCGATCCCGCAGGCCATGGCCCTGTCGCCTCACAGCGGGCCGATGGCAGCCCTCAGCCAGGCACGCAACGAGTCGACCTTTGCCAGCGTGAGGCTTTAACGGCTCTGGGGTCGGAGTGTGGGAGCAACTGTCTTGCTCAATTTCTTAAAGCTGTCGCGATCCCTGTAGGAGCCGGCTTGCCGGCGATAGGACCGGCACAGGCGAATGCTGGCACCGGCTGTGCCGGTGATCGCCGGCAAGCCGGCTCCTACAGGATCGCGCGAAGCCTGAACCAAGCGCCGTACCTGTGGGAGCGGCTTTAGCCGCGAACACCGGCGTAGCCGGTGCCAGCCACCGCGTCGCCTGCTTCGCGGTGGTCCGCCATTCCGGCAAGCCCGCTCCCACAACATCCCGCCCCAACCTCTAATTCCCTTCGCCCACTATTGATAATGATTCTCGACAACAGGTAACATCGCCGCCCCCGAAACACCTTGGCATACCACCCCGTGGCGGACGAAAAACTGCAGCTCTACCTGGCCCACCGCCCGGCACTGGTGGACTATGCCGCGCCGATCGTCGGCTGCCGCGCCCGCGCCGAGGATGTGGTCCAGGAAGCCTGGCTGCGCTTCAGCCGGCAGGCGGACGAGGCCGATATCCGCCACCCCGCCAGCTACCTGTACCGCATCGTGCGCAACCTGGCCCTCGACCAGACCCGCCGCACCGCCACTGAAAAAGCCCAGCCAGGTGGCGATGAGCTGCTCGCCGAACTGCCTGCCAGCACCGCTTCCCCCGAGCAGGCCGTCAGCCAGCAAAGCGAACTGGCCGCCATCAGCCGCGCCCTTGAGGAGCTGCCCCTGCGCACCCGCACGGCCTTCGAGATGCACCGCCTGGGCGGCCATACCCTGCAGCAGGTGGCCAACCACCTGGAGGTGTCGGTGAGCCTGGTGCACCAGCTGGTGCGCGATGCCCTGGCCCACTGCCTGGCACGGCTGGAGGACGAGCTGTGAAAAAACCGCAGGCTGCCGCGTCTTTTGCTCAACGGGCCGACTCTGTGCGACCCTTCGCGCCCCCGAGCCCCCAGGAGACTTGCCGGACATGACGTCAGCAGACCTCACCGCCAGCCGCCGCGAGCAGGCGCTGGACTGGCTCCTGCGCCTGCAGCAGGCCCCCAGCGACATGCCCCTGCGCGAGCAGTTCGAGCAGTGGCTGGCCAGCGATGCCGGCAATGCCGAGGCCTACCGCAAGGCCGAGCGCCTGTGGCGCCTGAGCGGGCAGCTGGCGCCGACCACAAGCGAGCAGTGGCCGGCCAGCGCCGAGGTGGTGCAACTGCCGGTGCGGCGCAAGGTACCGCGCCGCTGGTGGCTGGGCGCCGCCGTGGCCGCCTGCCTGATGCTGGCGGTGGCGCCGTCGCTGAGCCTGCGCCTGCAGGCCGACTACCGTACTGCCCAAGGCGAGACCCGCGACGTCACCCTGGCCGACGGCAGCGTAGTGCAACTGGACAGCGACACCGCCATTGCCGTGGACTACGCCGGGAACCAGCGCGATGTGCGCCTGCTCACCGGGCAGGCGTTCTTCGAAGTGAAGCCCGACAAGAGCAAGCCCTTCCATGTACGCGCCGAGGGCGTGCAGGTGACCGTCACCGGTACCGCCTTCAACGTGCAGCTGCGCCCGGGCAGGGTAGGGGTGGACGTGCAGCATGGCTCGGTGCGGGTCGAGGACTCGGCCAAGCTGCTGGCCGCCGCGCTGACTGCCGGGCAGCGCCTGCGCTACCGCGACGGCCAGGCCCAGCTCAGCGCGTTCGTGCCTTCGCAGGCCGCCGCCTGGCGCCAGGGCCAGCTGATTGCTGACGACCAGCCGGTGGCCGAGCTTGTGCAGGAGCTGGCGCGCTATCTGCCGGGCACGGTGCTGCTGCGCGACGATGCGCTGGGCGCCAAGCGGGTGACTGGCGTCTACGACCTGCACAAACCCGAGGCCGCCTTGCGCGCAGTGATCCGCCCCCATGGCGGCGAAGTGCGCAGCTATGGCCCGTGGCTGCTGGTACTGAGCAAGCCCTGATAACGGCATTGCCGACTTCAACCTGTAGGAGCCGGCTTGCCGGCGATAGGGCCGGTACAGGCGAAACACCTACCGGCCTTGTATTGGTGCTGCTGGCCTCATCGCCGGCAAGCCGGCTCCTACAGGGCCGCGCCCAGCCCCCGCGCAAACTACCCACAAAACTTTTTTAACAAATTTCTGAAAAATCGCTGAACTGCCCCGTCTTCTCCCCCGCGCGCAACAACTGATAGCGATTCGTATTCAATTTTGCAGCCCGGCAATTGCCCGGGGCGGGGATCTGGGATGACTCAAGCAATAAGCCGCAAGCCATGCAGCGCGCGGGGTTTGTCGTGGCAACTGAAGCATGCGGCCGGTGCTGCCCTGCTCGGGCTGTGCTGTGCAGGCGCGGTACTGCCGGCGCTTGGCGACGAACAGAGCGCCCGCGCCGTGCTGGCGCAAACCCATGTGTTCGACATTCCGGCCCAGAAACTGGCCATTGCCCTGATCACCTTCGGCCAGCAAAGCGGCCTGCAGGTCACGGTCGACCCTGACCTGCTCGACGGCCAGCAGTCCACCGCCGTCAGCGGCCAGCTCAGCAGCGAGGCGGCACTGGCGCAGTTGCTGCTGGGCAGCGGCATTACCTGGGACTACGAATACGGCGCCCTGACCTTTCGCCTGCTGCAAACCGACAGCGGCGCGGTCGAGTTGCACAACACGCTGATTCTCGGCGACACCCAGGAAAACAGCTTCATGGGCGCCACGGTGTTCGACCGCAAGGCCGTCCAGGCCTTCCCTGGCGCCAACGGTGACATCACCACCCTGTTGCAGATGCACCCCAACGTGCAGTTCAGCACCGAGCAAAAAAGCTCCAACACCCCAGGTGAGATCGACCCGGCCGACATCAGCATCAACGGCGCCAAGTTCTACCAGAACAACTTCATGATCGACGGCATTTCGATCAACAACGACCTGGACCCAGGCGCCCACGGCTACAACGAGACCCGCCAGTTCGACTCAGCCCCCAGCCGCTCCCACGGCATCGCCCTGGACGCCGGCCTGCTCGAAGAGATCAAGGTCTACGACAGCAACGTGCCGGTGGAATACGGCAGCTTCAACGGCGGGGTGGTCGATGCTGTCACCCGCCGCCCGACCCGCGACATGCACGGCAGGATCTCCTACGCCATGAGCCGCTCGGAATGGACCCGCTACCACATCAGCGGCGACGACAAGGAAAGCTTCGAGAACTCCGCCAGCGAGAAGAACCAGCCCGAGTTCAAGAAGACCACCCTGCGAGGCACCCTCGAGGGCCACCTCACCGACGACTTCGGTGCGCTGCTGAACTTCTCGCAGAAGCGCTCGTACCTGCCGCTGCGCACCTACGCCAACGGCTACAACAGCCCGAACAACGACAACGAGCAGGTGCAGACCCGCGCCCTCGACAACTTTCTGCTCAAGACCTACTGGAACGTCAACGAGCGCCTGACCCTGGACACCTCGATCGTCTACGCCCCCCAGGAGAACGTGTATTTTCGCGAGGACTACCGCGACTCGGAGTACACCAACACCAACGGCGGCTGGCAGACCTCGCTCAAGGCCACCTACGAAGGCGACCAGGCACGCTGGACCCAGCAACTGGCGGTCAGTGACCTGTATGCCTCGCGCGATGCCGAAACCGACACGTTGATCAACTGGTACTGGTCGGATGTGAAGAACTGGGGCAACCCCGACCGTGCCACCGCACGCAGTGCCGAGGGCTCGTTCGGCAGCCTGGCCCAGACCCAGCGCAGCATCGACTACAAGCTCAAGGCCGAGTGGCAAACCTTCAACCTGGGCTCCACCCTGCACACCGTGACCACCGGCTTGGAACTGGGCTACCAGCGCGCCACCTGGGAGCGCGAGGACGATGCGCGGGCGGTGACTACCTTCAGGCGCGACAACGGCGCCACCTGCGGCAGCGACCCGTACTGTTCGCTCGGCACGCTGATCAACGGCCAGAACCGCCAGTACGGCACGGCGATGATGGTGTATGGCGCCGGCAAGGTGGACATGCAGCAGAAGAAGTACGCGTTGTTCGTCGATGACCAGATCAACTACGGCAACCTCACCCTGCGCCCGGGCCTGCGCCTGGACGCCGACGACTACATGGAGAAGAAATCCCTGGCGCCGCGCTTTGCCGGTGACTACGACTTCTTTGGTGACCGCAGCTCGGTGCTGGTCTTCGGCGCCAACCGCTACTACGGCCGCAACCTGTTCAAGTACCGCCTGGCCGATGGCCGCCAGGCCTTCACCTCGCGCTACACCCGCACCAACCAGGCCAACGACTGGGCGCTGGCCAGCAGCAACCTGAACCTGAGCAAGTTCACCAGCATGAATATCCCCTATGACGACGAGCTGATGCTCGGCCTCAACCAGCGGATGCTCGGCGCCGAGTTCCAGCTCAAGTACATCAACCGCAAGGGCCACGACCAGATCTACCGCACCCGGCCCTACTACAACCTGGACCAGACCCAGATCCCCGCCGGTTACAGCAAGGACTATTACGTCTACCTCAATGCCGGTACCAGCGAGACCGAAAACCTCAGCCTGACCGTGATGCCGCTGCAACCCCTGCGCTTCAAAGGCACCAGCACCAGTGTGCAGTTGGCCCTGAACTGGTCGCAGAGCAAGGGCGCCCACGGCGAAACCTACGACTCGGGTGTTGACCGCGAGGAGATGGACAACGAAGACGTGGTCTACGACGGCAAGCTGGTGCCCTACGAAGCGCTGCCGCCCAGCGACTTCAACCGGCCGTGGACAGCGCGCCTGGTGACCATCACCGACATCCCGCAGTGGAACCTTGAGGTCAGCAACTTCTTCCGCTACCGCGGCCCTTACGACCAGGTGGTGCGGGTTACGCCCGACGCCGAAGTCGACGGCAAGACCTACAGCCGCTACGAAACCGTCGCCACCCCAGGTGCACCGACCTGGGACATGCGCTTTGCCTGGGACATTCCCACCGGCAAGGACCAGGCGTTCTTCGTCAACGTCGATGTGACCAACGTCACCGACCAGGTCAACAAGATCGCCAGCCGCAGCTCCGTCAGCGTGATCAGCTACGAAGTCGGCCGCCAGTACTGGCTCGAAGTCGGCTACCGCTTCTGACCCGCCCCCTACAAGAACCGTGGATACCCTGATGAAAAAACTCATTGCGGGGCTGCTCGGCCCGCTGCTGCTCGGCGCCTGCGCCTCGATCCCCGAAGCCGACACCGCATTGCCCTGGGACCCCCAGGTGGTCCACGGCCAGTTGGCCAACGGCCTGGCCTACCGCCTGGTGCGCGAAACCTCGCAGCCCGGGCGCCTGGACCTGCGCCTGACGGTCAAGGCCGGCTCCGTGGACGAAGCCGACGACCAGGTCGGCGTGGCGCACATGGTCGAGCACCTGACCTTCCACAGCCGCGCCGGTGGCCAGCAGAAGCTGCGCGAGCGCATGACCGCGCTGGGCTGGGTACAGGGGCGCAACTTCAACGCGGTGACCAACTACGAGCGCACCCAGTACCTGATCGGCCCGCCGGCCGGCGTGCGCCAGGCGCCGCAAGCCTTGCAGGCGTTGGCCGACCTGGCCTTCGCCCGCGACTACAGCGCCGACGACCTCGAACGCGAGCGCCCCATCGTCATCGAAGAGTGGCGCGGCGGCCTGGGCGTGGCCCAGCGCATGAACGAGCAGCGCACCGCCTCGCAGCGGGCCGGCTCTGCCTACCCCGGGCACCGCACCATCGGCAACGAGGCGGCCATCCGCTCGGCCAGCCTGGAAAGCCTCAAGGCTTACCAGTCGCGCTGGTACCTGCCCAACAACATGGTGATCTCGGCGGTGGGCGACTTCGACCCGCAGCAGCTCAAGGCGCAGATCGAACAGGCCTTCGGCCAGGCCAAGGCCGGTGAAGTGCCCAGCCGCGAGCAACGCGAACTGCCACTGGACGACAAACTGAAGATCTTCCGCCTGCAAGACCCGCAATCGGGCAGCAACCAGGTGGCGCTGTTGCTGCGCCTGCACGAACCGGACAGACGTGGCACCTCCTACGCGGCGCTGCGCGAAAAACTGATCGACCGCATGACCCTGAGCGCGCTGCTCGACACCCTGCGCCGTCAGCCCTTACCTGCCGGGGTGCGCAGCCTGACCGCGCAGAAGACCCTGATCGGCGAGCACTCCACGGTGCTGGGCATTGCCGCCGGCGTCGACGGCCAGGCTCACCCGCAGGCCCTGCAGGGGCTGCTGAGCGAAATCGAGCGCCTGCGCCAGCATGGCTTCGCCATGGCCGACATCAAGCGCGAACGTACCGTCATCGCCAAGCTGGCCACCAAAACGGTTAAAAACCAGACGCCGCGCACCTTCGAGCAATGGGTCGAGCAACTGAACAACGCCGCCGTGCAGGACCGCCCGGTAAACGAGCGCGCCGCTGTCGGCCGGCGTTACCAGACAGTGCTGCGTACTGTGAGGTTGAACGACCTCAATGACCGCCTGCAGCTGTGGCTGAACAGCCCCGACCGGGTGCTGCAAGTCAGCGCCCCGGGCACCTCGGCGCTGACCCTGCCGACGGTGGCCGAGGTGCAGGCGCAGCAGGCCGCGCTGGCGGCCCGCAAGCTCGATGCCCCGGTGCGCAAGGCGCCGCCCGCAGCGCCCGTCACCAAGGTGCAAATGCCCGAGGCGCCGGCCTCGGCGCTCATCGTCGAGCGCAAGGCGTTCCCCGAGCAGCAGGTCGAGCACTGGCAGTTGAGCAACGGCGACCGCCTGGTCTGGCTCAAGCGCCCAGGCCCCGAAGGCATGCTGCAGCTGCAAGCCGAGTCGTCCGCCGGTTATCGCCTGGAGGGCGCGCCGGTGTGGCGCGTGCAGATGGCCGCGCAACTGGCTGCGCGCAGCGGCACCCCGGGCATGGCCCCGCAGGCCCTGGCCAACTGGCGCCAGGCCAAGCGCGCCAACCTCAGCCTCGAGCACCAGCCCCAGCGCCTGCAACTGAGCCTGGGCGCGCCGCCCGAGCAGTTGCAGGCCCTGCTGCAAAGCTACCGCGTCAGCCAGGTGGCGAGCATCGACCCTGCGCTGTTCGCCGAGTCCCGCGACGAACTGTTGCAACGCCTGCGCAGCCGCCCGGACGATGTGCGCAGCCGCCAGGACGCCGTGCAGCGCCAGCTCAAGTTCGGCGCCGACCACTGGCAGGCGCCAAGCGCCGAGGCGCTGCAAGCCCTGACCGCCGAGCAACTGAATGCTGACTGGCAGCAACTGGTCGGCGCGCCGGTGACCTACTACCTGATGGGCGATTTGCCCGCCGAACAGCTCGAACCCCTGGTGCGCAGCCTGCTGGCGACCATCCCGCGGCGCGCTGCGCCGCTGGCCAGCCAAGCTGCATTGCAGCAACCCGGCCAGCGCCGTGAAGACCTGGCCATCGCCCTGGAACCGCGCGCGGTGCTGCAAGCCAGCAGCTACCACGACCAGCCCTGGAGCCCGGAAGCCGCCGTGCGTGTGGCAGTGCTGCGCGACCTGGCCAACCAGCGCCTGAAGGCTCAGCTGCGTGGCGAGGCTTCGGGGGTGTACCGCCTGCGCTTTGACAGCGAGCTGAACCCGGACACCCAGCGTGTCGAAAGCAGCCTGAGCTTCACCTGCGACCCGGCCCGGGTGGATGAGCTCTGGGCCATGGCCCAGCGCACCCTGGCCAGCCTGAACGTCGATGAGCAATGGGTGCAGCACGAGCGCCGCGAGCTGCTGCGCCAGGAAGGCAAGCGCCGCGATGACGCCCAGACCCAGTTCAAGCGCCTGGTGCTCAGCGAGCGCCGCTGGCAAGACCCGCGCTACCTGCACACCCAGGCGCAACTGCCCGAAGCGCTGACCCTGGCCGAACTGCAGCAGCAGGCCAGGCAACTGTTCCCCCGCGCCAACCAGGTGCAACTGCGCCTGTTGCCGTCGGCCAGCGCCTTGGAGCAAGCCCGTTGAACACGCTGCGCATCTTCTATCGCCTGTGCCTGCCGTTCTGGCGTGACCGCAGCCAGTGGCGGGCCTGGCTGATGCTGGCTACGGTGATCGGCCTGGGCCTGCTGGTGGTGCAGATCAACGTGCTGATCAACAGCTGGAGCAAGACCTTCTACGACACCCTCACCGCGTTCGATACCCACGCGCTGTACGGGCTGGTGGGGGAGTACACGCTGTACCTGGCGGCCTACGTGCTGATCATCGTGTTCCTCGACTACATCCGCAAAGGCCTGGTGCTGCGCTGGCGCCAGGCGATGACCGGGCGCCTGGCCGACGCCTGGCTGGCCGACCAGGCGTTCTACCGCCTGGGGCTCAACGGCGAGCCGGACAACCCCGACCAGCGGATTGCCCAGGACGTCGACATCATGGTCGATCTGTCCATCGAGCTGGTGGCCTCGCTTGTGATCAACCTGGCCCAGGTCGGCGCCTTCGTGGTGATCCTGTGGAACCTGTCCGGGGTGCAGACCTTCGAGCTGCTCGGTAACAGCTACACCGTGCACGGCTACCTGGTGTGGATCGTGCTGGCCTACACCCTGTTTGGCAGCGTGCTGACCCACCTGATCGGCAAGCCGCTGCACCGCCTGAACTACGAGCGCGAACACCGCGAAGCGGATTTTCGCGCAAGCCTGCTGCGCAAGCGCGACCACGCCGAGCAGATCGCCCTGTACCGTGGCGAGGCCGTGGAGCGCCAGCAACTGGCGCAGCGCTTCGCCGCGATTGCTCAGAACTGGCGCCAGCTGATGGGCCGCGAGCGCGACCTTGGGTTGTTCACCGTCGCCTACCAGCGCCTGAGCCTGATCATCCCGGTGTTTGCCGCGCTGCCGGCGTTCATGGCCAAGGCCATCACCCTCGGTGGGCTGATGCAGATCCGCAGCGCCTTCAATGCCGTGCACGACTCGCTGAGCTGGTTCATCAAGCTGTACAACAAGCTGGTGCGCTGGAGCGCGGCACTGGAGCGGCTTGACCAGTTCGAGCAGGCCATCGCGGCCAGCCGGCGCAGTGCAAGCCAGGCGCCCCGCGGCGAATGCCTGTGCGCGCAGGGCCTGACCCTGTGCCGGCCCGATGGCAGCGTGTTGCTGGGCGATGTGCACCTGCAGGCGCAGCCTGGCCAGTGGTTGCGCCTGGCCGGGCGCAGCGGGCTGGGCAAGTCGACCCTGCTGCGCACCTTGCAGGGCCTGTGGCCGTATTGCCTGGGCGACTGGCAACTGCCCGGCGGGCGCAGCCTGCTGCTGCCGCAAAAGCCTTACCTGGCGCACATGAGCCTGCGCGAGTTGCTGGCTTATCCACAGGTCGCGTCGATGGATGATGTGCAATTGGTCGACGTGCTGGGCCAGGTGGGCCTGGGCGAGCTGATTGGCCAGCTGGACAGGCAGGCGGAGTGGGAGCGGGTGTTGTCAGGTGGCGAGCAGCAGCGCTTGAGCCTGGCGCGGGCACTGCTGTACCGGCCCGATACGCTGTATCTGGACGAGGCGACCAGCCAGTTGGACATCAATAGCGCGAAAGCGCTGTTGCAGATGCTCCGGCGCGAGTTGCCGGGGTGCACGGTGGTGGGCGTGACCCATCAGGAAGGGTTGGCTGCTTTGTTTGAGCGCACGGTGGAGCTGGAACAGGCGGCGCAACCTGCCCCGGCCTGATCGCCGCTCCCGCATGGATTGCAATAACCTCAGGCCAGCGCTGTGCCTGTAGGAGCCGGCTTGCCGGCGATAGGGCCGGCCCAGGCGAAAGCTGGCACCGGCTCTGCCGGTGATCGCCGGCAAGGCCCGTTCGACCTGACATTTTTGCCAGTTTTCCGGCCCTGTAACTGGTGGTGTAGTGAGCCATCTCCACGAGGGTTAGAACCATGTCGAACTTCTTCTGCATCCGTTGCTGGTTGGGCATTGCCCTGGCGTTGCTGCTGACCGCGTGCGCGTCCCCCGGCCAACAGCCCCCAGGGGCCGCCCCCGCCGACGACGCGCTGTTCAGCCTGCAACCTGTGCAGAGCCGGCAGGCCCTGGCGCAAACTCCCGGGGCAAACGCCTACCTGCAGACCCTGCTGCAGAGCCCGGCCAGTGTGGATATCCGCCTGGTGGATGTGCAGGCGCTGCGAGTTGCCGCCAATAACCAGACCCTTTCCATCCCGCTACCGGACGGCAGCACCGCGCGCTTCAAACTGATGCGCATCGACCAGTCCATGCCCGGCATGACTGGCTGGGTCGGCGACATACCGTCGGACCGCAAGCAACGTTTCACGTTACCTGCCGAAGTGGACATGGACCCGTTCAACTGGGTTTCCCTGCTGCGTGAGGGTGACAAGGTAGTGGGCAGCATCCATGTTGCCGGCCAGGCTTACCGCCTCGAGCCCATCGGTGCGGGCAAGCATGTGCTGGTCAAGGTCGATGAGAGCCGCTTGCCTTCGCAAGCAGGTGACACGGTGCAGGGGCCGCCCGGCGGTCAGAAGGCCCCATTGGGGCAGGCGCCAACCTCGAGTCACAGCACCATTCGTGTGCTGCTGGTGACAACCGACGAGTCAAGGGCCAAATTCCCCGATCATCGACTACAGGTGGCCCACGCGTTTCAGTTGGCCAACCAGTTCCTGATCAACAGCCGTGTCGACCTTACCTATGAACTGGCGGGCTTTTTCGATGCCAGCTACAACGGCACGGGGCGTGATCGCGACCAACAGTTGCGGGACCTGAGGTACAGCGACAGGGCGCTGGGCAAAGCTGTTTATGTACAGCGCGACGCGTTGGGCGCGGACTTGGTGGCCATGCTCACCTGGAACATCGAGGGATGTGGTTATGCCTATGTGACCTCGACCAAGCAAACGGCTTATTCATTGTTCGAGTGTTTTGACGGCGTGCTGGCCCACGAGTTGGGCCACAACCTGGGCACGACCCATGAATGGAAGGGTGTCGAAGATGACCGGGGCCCGCCTTACATGTTCGGTTACGGCGTTACCTCGCCAAGGGCGTTCCATACGGTCATGCGCACCTCGCACAAGGCGATTCCGTATTTTTCCAACCCGCGTTTGCAGTTCGACGGCATACCCATGGGCACCGTGGAACATGAAGATGTGGCCAGGCGTTTCAACGAGTACCGCGAAACCGTGGAGAACTTCTACCCCCGGACCTTGACGGTGACTGTGTACGAGCACAGCAACTTCGAAGGTCGCTCCTGCACCTTAGCGCTGGTTGGCACCTCGGGGAAACTCGTTGGCAAGGCCTGCGGTGAGGGGTGGGAGGGCATGATTTCCTCAGCCAGGGTCCATGGCATCACGCCTGATTCCCAGGTCTATTTCCAGACGCCGCGCGGCCGGGCCGAGGAGAGGTACACCAGCCAAAGCTACCAGGGGGATCTGGAGATAGCAGCGTTTGCGAGCACCGACCCGCTGCCAGCAGGGGTTTATCGTGCGCGCGTGGGCGATTCGGTCAACGACAAGATCGATACGGTTTTTTATTGGGATCGAGCTTCTGCGCGGGGCCAGCCGCCAATGGCCCCGCATTGAGCATTTGCCGGTTGCCGTTCAGCCGCGCTGGCTGAACTGCGCCAGCGCCGGCAGCAGCTGCTTGTCGATGGCCTGGCGCACGGCCGGCAAAATGGTCGCGCTGCCGGTGTACATCTGCTCGACCATGCCCTTGAGCGCCTTGGCATTGGGTTCGGTCAGGCCGCGTACCACCACCTCGCAAGCCTGCTCGGCGCTGGCCCCGGCGGGGATGTCGAAGCCCCGGGCGCGCAGGTGGCCCAGCAGGTCGTCCTGGTCAATCAGATCCGCATGCATCATGGCTGTTGCCCCTTTTGTCGCTGTTGTTTGCGACCGATTCTGTGTCGCCTGCGACAGCCCGGCAAGGACAGATTGTCGCGATGGCTGCTTTGGCTAAGAACAGGTCGTTTACGGCTAAATCGGATCGCCGGCAAGCCAGCACACTGGGGCCATTCACGGCACCCGAGGGTTTGGTCACCCTCACTTCTCGCACAGTGGATGTTGCTCGCTCTTGGCCCCGCAAGCTCACGGCTTTGCGGGGTTATTTTTTGCCTGCAAACGCCATCGCGGGGCAAGCCCGCTCCCACGCTGATCTGCGTGGGAGCGGGCTTGCCCCGCGATGGCGTGTTCCGGCTATCCAGGCAGCGCAATCACCCGGCCTGCGAACGCGGCCCCAGGCAAATCCCGCTGCCCCTCCACCAGCCCCGACAGCAACCCGACACTGCGCTCGCCGAACGGCGCCGACTTCGGCCCCGCCAGGTCCACATGCAGCAGCATCTGCTCGCTGGCCGCCAGCGCTTCGTCGAAGCCCTCGCGGTGCAGGCTGTGGTACAGGTGCAGGCGCTTCTTGTCGAAACCGATGATCTGCGTTTGCACCCACACTTCGGTATCGAGCTTCACCTCGTGCAGGTAGTTGATGTGCGCCTCCAGGGTGAACAGCGAATGCCCGCTTTGCCCGCGGGCGTCGGCGTCCAGGCCGATGCGCTCCATCAGCGCATCGGTGGCGTAGCTGAAGATCAGCAAATAGTAGGCGTCGCGCAGGTGGCCGTTGTAGTCGACCCAGTCTTGAGAGACCGCTGTGCGGTAGGTGATCAGTGCGGGCATCGCAGTCTCCTCAGTCGCCGAAGGCCATGCCGTGGCTGGCCTTGCTGGTTTTCACCGCCTCCAGCACTGCCAGCAGGGTGTCGTCGCGGTAGCGCTCCAGCGCAGCGATGCTGCGCTCGCCCAGTTGCTCGGCGGTGCCCTCGACCACATCGTCGATCAGCTTGTCGGTCAGCTCCGGTGCCGGCAGGTAGGTCCAGGGCAGTTTCAGCGCCGGGCCGAACTGCGCCATGAAGTGGCGCATGCCGGCATCGCCGCCGGCCAGGGTATAGGTGAGGAAGGTGCCCATGAACGACCAGCGCAGGCCGGCGCCGAAGCGGATCGCGTCATCGATTTCGCCGGTGCTGGCCACGCCGTCGTTGACCAGGTGCAAGGCTTCGCGCCACAGCGCCTCGAGCAGGCGGTCGGCAATGAACCCGGGCACTTCCTTGCGCACGTGCAGCGGGCGCATCCCCAGGGCGGTGTAGATGGTTTTCGCGGCTTCGATGGCCTCGGGGCTGGTGTGCTTGCCGCCGACGATTTCCACCAGCGGCAGCAGGTACACCGGGTTGAACGGGTGGCCGACCACGCAGCGTTCGGGGTGGCTGGCCGACTCGTAGAACTCGCTGGGCAGAAGGCCCGAGGTGCTGGAGCCGATGATCGCGTTTGGCTTGGCGGCGGCGCTGATCTTTGCGTGCAGTTCGAGTTTGAGCTCCAGCCGTTCAGGGGCGCTTTCCTGGATGAAGTCGGCGTTGCGCACGCATTCTTCGATGGTGGCGACGAAGCTCAGGCGCTCTGGCGAGGCGCCGGGGGCCAGGCCCTGTTTTTGCAGTGCCGGCCAGGCATTAATGATGCGCTTGCGCAGGGCAGCTTCGGCACCGGGGGCCGGGTCCCAGGCGATCACGTCCAGGCCGTGGGCCAGGGCGCGGGCGACCCAGCCGCTGCCGATGACGCCGCTGCCGAGGGCGGCGAAGGTTTTGATGTCGGTGATGAAAGGCATGTGCAACTCCTGTTTGGCTGGGGCCCTGCAGGAGCCGGCTTGCCGGCGATTCAGGCGATGCGATGCCTGGCACCGGCGATGCCGGTGATCGCCGGCAAGCCGGCTCCTACAGGGGGAATGCGTGGATGCGGGTCAGCGGCGCTTGAGGTTCATCTTTTCCCGGCCCTCGGCCGGGCTCAGCACGCGGCCGCCCATGCGGGTGATGATTTCAGCCGCGCGCTCCACCAACTGGCCGTTGCTGGCCAGTACGCCGCGGTCCAGGTACAGGTTGTCCTCCAGCCCCACCCGCACGTTGCCGCCCAGCAGCACGGCTTGTGCAGCCATGGGCATCTGCATGCGGCCGATGCCGAAGCCGGCCCAGGTGACATTGGCCGGCAGGTTATCGACCATGGCTTTCATCGTCGTGGTGTCGGCCGGCGCGCCCCAGGGGATGCCCAGGCACAGCTGGAACAGCGGGTCTTGCAGCAGGCCTTCCTTGATCATCTGCTTGGCGAACCACAGGTGGCCGGTGTCGAAGATCTCAAGCTCGGCCTTGACCCCCAGCTCGGTGATGCGCTTGGCGCCGGCGCGCAGTTGCGCCGGGGTGGACACGTAGATGGCATTGCCGTCGCCGAAGTTGAGGGTGCCGCAGTCCAGGGTGCAGATTTCTGGTAGCAGCGCCTCGACGTGGGCCAGGCGTTCCAGCGGGCCGATCAGGTCGGTGCCGGCGCCGAATTCCATGGGCGTCTCGCCCGGGCCGATCTCCAGGTCGCCGCCCATGCCGGCAGTGAGGTTGACGATGATGTCCACGTCGGCCTCGCGGATGCGCTCCATGACCTCGCGGTACAGCGCCACGTCACGGCTGAAACGGCCGGTTTGCGGGTCGCGAACGTGGCAGTGGACCACCGTGGCACCGGCCTTGGCGGCCTCTACTGCGGCTTCAGCGATCTGTTTCGGGGTGACTGGGACCAGGTGGCTCTTGGCGACCGTGTCGCCGGCGCCGGTAAGGGCGCAGGTGATGATGACGTCGTGGTTCATGGGGGTTCCTTTTGCAGGTCTGGCCCTATCGCTTGTAGGAGCGGCCTTGTGTCGCGAAAGGGGCGCGAAGCGGCCCTGCGCTTTCAGCAGCGCGCACAAAACCCGGGGCTGCTGGCGCAGCCCTTTCGCGACACAAGGCCGCTCCTACAGGCGATGAGGCCCTGTCAGTTGGCGGTGAGCTTGAGGTTTTCAGCAGCCGGCTTGCCATCGAAGGTGGTCACCCCCTCCAGCCAGCGGGCCTTGTCTTCGGGGTGGTCCTTGAGCCACTGGCGGGCCGATTCCAGGGCGTCCTTGTGGTCGAGCAGCGGCTGCATCATGCGGCTCTCGTCCTCGGCGCTGAATTTGAGGTTGGCCAGCAAGCGGTGGGCGTTGGGGCAGCGCTGGGCGTAGTCCGGCGCGGTCACCGTCCACACCGTGGCGCGGCCTTCGTCCGGGCCCAGGGCGTCCTGGCTGTCACCCAGGTAGGCCATGTCGATGTTCACGTTCATCGGGTGCGGCGCCCAGCCGAAGAACACCACGGCTTCCTTGCGCCGTACCGCGCGGTCCACGGCAGCGAGCATGCCGGCCTCGCTGGACTCGACCAGCTGGAACTTGCCCAGGTCGAACTGGTTTTTGCTGATCATCGCCTTGATCTGGGTATTGGCGCCCGAGCCAGGCTCGATGCCGTAGATCTTGCCGCCCAGCTCCTTCTGGAACTTGTGAATGTCGGCGAAGGTTTTCAGGCCCTTGTCGTACAGGTACTTGGGCACCGCCAGGGTGGCGCGGGCGTCTTCCAGGCTGGGTTTTTCCAGCACCTTCACTTGCTGGGCGTCGACGAACGGGGTGATGGTCTGGGTCATGATCGGGTTCCAGTAACCCAGGAACATGTCCAGGCGCTTGTCGCGAATGCCGGCGAAGATGATCTGCTGCGAGGCACTGGTCTGCTTGGTCTGGTAGCCCAGCCCGTCGAGCAGCACCTGGGCCATGGCGCTGGTGGCGATGACGTCGGTCCAGTTGACCACACCCAGGCGCACGTCCTTGCAAGCGGCGGGTTCGGCGGCGAACAGCGGGGTGGCCAGGGTCGAGCTGAGGGCGAGGGATAACAGGCTGCGGCGGACAAAGCGATGCATGGTGGCTCTCCATCGGCAGTACGTATTGTTATAGGGGCGGCCTCTTGCGGACCGTGTAGATACGCTACGCTGGCGCCGGGGTGGAAAATCGCACCCTGGCGACCAACAATTGCACTATGGCGACCACCTTCACGTGGAGCAGGCGATGCCGCAAACCATTCACTTTTTGTTGTTGCCGGGCTTCTCGGCGATGGGCTTCATCAGTGCTCTGGAGCCGCTGCGGGTGGCCAACCGCTTTCGCGGGGCGCTGTACCGCTGGCAGGTGCTGAGCCTGGACGGCGGCGCGGTGCTGGCCAGCAACGGCATGTCGGTGAACGCCGACGGTGCGCTGGCCGAGGCTGGCGCGGCGCAGATGCTGCTGGTGGTGGCCGGCTTCGAGCCGCTGGCCTGCTACGGGGCGGCGCTGCAGCAGGCGCTGCGCCGCCTCGACCATGACAACGTGGTGCTGGGCGGTATCGACACTGGCGCCATGGTGCTGGCCGAGGCCGGCCTGCTCGACGGCCACCGGGCGACCCTGCACTGGGAGGCGCTGGAGGCCTTCAAGGAGCGCTACCCGCGCTTGCAGGCCACGCAAGAACTGTTCGAGCTCGACCGCCGGCGCATCACCTGTGCCGGCGGCACCGCGTCCATCGACCTGATGCTCGACCTGATCGCCCAGGCCCATGGCAGCGAGCTGGCGGTGCAGGTGTCGGAGCAGTTCGTGCTGGGGCGCATTCGCCCGCGCCAGGACCACCAGCGCATGCAGATCGCCACGCGCTTTGGTTTGCGCAACAAGAAGCTGGTGAAGGTGATCGGCGAGATGGAGCGCAATACCGAGCAGCCGCTGAACACGCAGGTACTGGCCGATGCGGTGCAGGTGACCCGGCGTCAGTTGGAGCGATTGTTCCGCCTGCACCTGGACGACACGCCCAGTGGCTTTTACCTGCGCTTGCGCCTGGACAAGGCCCGGCAGCTGTTGCGCCAGACCGAGATGAGCGTGCTGGAGGTGGGGGTGGCGTGCGGGTTCGACTCGGCTTCGTACTTTACCCGCTGCTACCGGGCGCGGTTCGAGCGCTGCCCGCGCGAGGACCGGTTGGCGTCATAAG
Source organism: Pseudomonas sp. NPDC089406 (assembly GCF_044900265.1). Taxonomy (NCBI): domain Bacteria; kingdom Pseudomonadati; phylum Pseudomonadota; class Gammaproteobacteria; order Pseudomonadales; family Pseudomonadaceae; genus Pseudomonas; species Pseudomonas sp. NPDC089406. Next base: position 64,534 of record NZ_JBJDNC010000004.1, read on the forward strand.
CTGATGGCCCTATCGTCGGCAAGCCGGCTCCTACAGGTTTACACGATCCACTGTAGGAGCCGGCTTGCCGGCGATAGGGCCGGAACAGGCAATCACTGCTGCCCGATGCCCTGCAGATATTCCGAGCGCTCATCGCTGCGCTGCGCCACGCAGGTATTCCACGCCGCCTCAAAGGCCTTGCTACCCGGCTTTTCGGCATAGGTCTCGACCTTGCAGTCGGCATCGCGCAGTTGCGCCCACAGCTTTTCAGCCGCCTCCATGCGCCCGCTCAGTGCCGCGGCCTTGTCGCTTTCGTCGGCGTACTGGTCGCGGATGCGCTGGATCAGGTCGTCGTAGGCAGCCTTCAGTTCCCGCTCGGCGGTCTGCTTGTTATAGGCGGCGCAGGCATAGCCCTGCTGGTCGGTTTCGACGTTGTCGCAGGGCGTGCTGTCTTCTTCGGCGGCGTGGGCGCCGCATGCTGCGGCCAGCAACACCAGCCATGCCATTGATTTCATCCGTTTTCTCCTGAACAGGCTGACGAATCGCAGGGATTCTCCCTCAGCCAACGCCTGCGCGATAGCTCCCTGACGAAATGTTCATGAAGCCCTTGTCGAGACTGAATCTCATCTGTGAACAGCGTGCCAGAGCGTGCCCTGTCGGCCATTGACGCTTTCGGCAAACCCCCTGTCGTTTTTGCATCGGGGCGCCTTGGAGCACAGGCATATGCTGGCCCCAAAGCACGGGCACACGGCCCGGCGCCCGCAAACTTCAATAAAAGGGGACAGCCTGATGAGCCCAGCCGAACTTCACGCCGACAGCATCGTCATCGACGGCCTGATCATTGCCAAATGGAACCGCGAGCTGTTCGAGGACATGCGCAAGGGCGGGCTCACTGCTGCCAACTGCACGGTGTCGGTGTGGGAGGGCTTCAAGGCCACGGTCGACCAGATCGCCGCCAGCCAGAAGCTGATCCGCGACAACGGCGACCTGGTAATGCCGGTGCGCACCACTGCCGACATCCGCAAGGCCAAGGAACTGGGCAAGACCGGCATCCTCTTCGGCTTCCAGAACGCCCACGCGTTCGAAGATCAGATCGCCTATGTAGACGTGTTCAAGCAACTGGGCGTGGGCATCGTGCAGATGTGCTACAACACCCAGAACCTGGTGGGCACCGGCTGCTACGAGCGCGATGGCGGGCTGTCGGGCTTCGGCCGCGAGATCGTCGCCGAGATGAACCGCGTCGGCATCATGTGCGACCTCTCGCACGTGGGCTCCAAGACTTCCGAGGAAGTCATCCTCGAATCGAAAAAGCCGGTGTGCTACTCGCACTGCCTGCCGTCTGGCCTCAAGGAACACCCGCGCAACAAGTCGGACGAAGAGCTCAAGTTCATCGCCGACCACGGCGGCTTCGTCGGCGTGACCATGTTCGCGCCGTTTTTGGCCAAGGGCATCGACTCGACCATCGACGACTACGCCGAGGCCATCGAGTACACCATGAACATCGTCGGTGAAGACGCCATCGGTATCGGTACCGACTTCACCCAGGGCCACGGCCAGGACTTCTTCGAGTACCTGACCCACGACAAGGGTTACGCCCGCCGCCTGACCAACTTCGGCAAGATCATCAACCCGCTGGGCATCCGCACCGTCGGCGAATTCCCCAACCTCACCGAAACCTTGCTCAAGCGCGGCCACAGCGAGCGCGTGGTGCGCAAGATCATGGGCGAGAACTGGGTCAATGTCTTAAAAGACGTCTGGGGCGAGTAAGCCGCTCTCCAAGCCTGAAAGCCCCTGCCAGCAACGCCGGGGCATCCAAACAAAAAAATTACTGGAGTTGAGTTTCCATGGCCAAGATCGCCCCGCAATTGCCAATCGAAGTCGATACCGAAACCGGCGTATGGACCAGCGACGCCCTGCCGATGCTGTATGTGCCACGGCATTTCTTCGTCAACAACCACATCGGCATCGAAGAAGTACTGGGCGCCGACGCCTATGCCGAGATCCTCTACAAGGCGGGCTACAAGTCGGCCTGGCACTGGTGTGAAAAAGAAGCCGAGTGCCATGGCCTGGAAGGCGTGGCGGTTTTCGAGCACTACATGAAGCGCCTGAGCCAGCGCGGCTGGGGCCTGTTCAAGATCCAGGACATCGACCTGGATAAAGGCACCTGCAGCGTCAAGCTCGAGCACTCGGCGTTCGTGTACGTGTACGGCAAGTGCGGGCGCAAGGTCGACTACATGTTCACCGGCTGGTTCGCCGGTGCCATGGACCAGATTCTCGCTGCCCGCGGCAGCAAGATCCGCACCGTGGCCGAGCAGGTCTACGGCGGGTCGGAAGAAGGCCACGAAGATGGCCTGTTCGTTACAAAGCCGTTGTAAGCCGGAGACCGCGTCATGGCATTCGAAGCAATGTTCCAGCCGATTCAAATCGGCAAACTGACCATCCGCAACCGCGTGCTCAGCACCGCGCACGCCGAGGTGTATGCCACCGACGGCGGCATGACCACCGACCGCTATGTGAAGTACTACGAAGAAAAGGCCAAGGGCGGCATCGGCCTGGCCATCTGCGGCGGCTCGTCGGTGGTGGCCATCGACAGCCCGCAGGAGTGGTGGGCGTCGGTCAACCTGTCCACCGACCGCATCATCCCGCACTTCCAGAATTTGGCTGATGCCATGCACAAGCATGGCGCCAAGATCATGATCCAGATTACCCACATGGGCCGCCGCTCGCGCTGGGACGGCTTCAACTGGCCGACCCTGATGTCGCCGTCGGGCATTCGTGAACCGGTACACCGCGCCACCTGCAAGACCATCGAGGTGGAAGAGATCTGGCGGGTCATCGGCAACTACGCCCAGGCTGCGCGCCGGGCCAAAGAGGGCGGCCTGGACGGCGTCGAGCTGTCGGCGGTGCACCAGCACATGATCGACCAGTTCTGGAGCCCGCGGGTCAACAAGCGTACCGACGAATGGGGCGGCAGCTTCGAAGGCCGCATGAAGTTCGGCATGGAAGTATTGAAGGCCGTACGCGCCGAAGTGGGCGACGACTTCTGCGTAGGCATGCGCATCTGCGGTGACGAGTTCCACCCCGATGGCCTCAGCCACGAGGACATGAAGCAGATCGCCGCCTATTACGACGCCACCGGCATGCTCGACTTCATCGGCGTGGTGGGTTCGGGTTGCGATACCCACAACACCCTGGCCAACGTCATCCCCAACATGAGCTACCCGCCGGAGCCGTTCCTGCACCTGGCGGCCGGCATCAAGGAAGTGGTCAAGGTCCCGGTGCTGCACGCGCAGAACATCAAGGACCCGAACCAGGCCACGCGTATTCTGGAAGGCGGCTACGTCGACATGGTCGGCATGACCCGTGCGCACATGGCCGACCCGCACCTGATCGCCAAGATCAAGATGGGCCAGATCGACCAGATCAAGCAGTGCGTCGGTGCCAACTACTGCATCGACCGCCAGTACCAGGGCCTGGATGTGTTGTGCATCCAGAACGCCGCCACCTCCCGTGAATACATGGGCGTGCCGCACATCATCGAGAAGACCACCGGCGTGAAACGCAAGGTGGTGGTGGTTGGCGCAGGCCCTGCCGGCATGGAAGCGGCCCGCGTGGCTGCCGAACGTGGCCACGACGTGACCCTGTTCGAGAAGAAAGAGCAGATCGGCGGGCAGATCACCATCGCCGCAAAAGCACCGCAGCGTGACCAGATTGCCGGTATCACCCGCTGGTACCAGCTGGAGCTGGCGCGCCTGAAGGTCGACCTGCGCCTGGGCACCGCCGCTGACGTTGCGACCATCCAGGACCTGCGCCCGGACGTGATCGTGCTGGCCGTGGGCGGGCATTCGTTCCTCGAGCAGAACGAGCACTGGGGCGCCGCCGAAGGGCTGGTGGTCAGCAGCTGGGATGTACTGGACGGCAAGGTGGCGCCGGGCAAGAACGTGCTGGTGTACGACACCATCTGCGAATTCACCGGCATGTCGGTGGCCGACTTCATCGCCGACAAGGGCAGCCAGGTCGAGATCGTCACCGACGACATCAAGCCAGGCGTGGCCATGGGCGGCACCACCTTCCCGACCTACTACCGCAGCATGTACCCGAAAGAAGTGATCATGACCGGCGACATGATGCTGGAAAAGGTCTACCGCGAGGGCGACAAGCTGGTGGCGGTGCTCGAGAACGAGTACACCGGCGCCAAGGAAGAGCGGGTAGTCGACCAGGTGGTGGTGGAGAACGGCGTGCGCCCTGACGAGCAGCTGTACTACGCGCTCAAGGACGGCTCGCGCAACAAGGGCCAGATCGACGTGGAGGCGCTGTTCGCCATCAAGCCGCAGCCGATTCTCAGCCAGCCGGGCGAGGGCTACCTGCTGTACCGCATCGGCGACTGCGTGGCCCAGCGCAACGTGCATGCGGCGATCTACGACGCCTTGCGCCTGTGCAAGGATTTCTGATCGCACCGCCTTTCTAGTGGCGGGACTGGCCCCCCTGTAGGAGCGGCCTTGTGTCGCGAAAGGGTCGCGAAGCGGCCCCAGCATTCTCAGCGTTGATGAATAGCCGGGGCCGCTTCGCAGCCCTTTCGCGACACAAGGCCGCTCCTACAGGGGTCCGCGCCGCCCTTGAGGTGGCGCACGATTCCAGCTGTTGTGGGAGCCTCCCATGTTGAACACCCTTCTACCCATCCTGCTGTTCGCCGCCCTCGCCCTGGCGGTGCTTGGCGCTGCGCGCCGGGTGCGCATGTGGCGGCGCGGGCGGCCGAGCCAGGTCAACCTGCTGGCCGGCCTGCTGGCCATGCCGCGGCGCTACCTGGTGGACCTGCACCACGTGGTCGAGCGCGACAAGTACATGTCCAAGACCCACGTGGCCACCGCTGGCGGCTTCGTGCTGTCGGCCGCGCTGGCGATCCTGGTGCATGGCTTCGGCCTGCAGAGCAAAATCCTCGGCTACGCGCTGCTGGTGGCCACGGTGATCATGTTCACCGGCGCGCTGTTCGTCTTCAAACGCCGCCTCAACCCGCCCTCGCGCCTGTCCAAGGGCCCGTGGATGCGCCTGCCGAAAAGCCTGCTGGTGTTCGCCGCGAGCTTCTTCATCGCCACCTTGCCAGTGGCCGGCATCCTGCCTGCCGACACCGGCGGCTGGGTGATGGTCGCTATTCTCGGTTTGGGCGTTATGTGGGGCGTGTCCGAGCTGTTCTTCGGCATGACCTGGGGCGGGCCGATGAAGCACGCCTTCGCCGGTGCCCTGCACCTGGCCTGGCACCGCCGCGCCGAGCGCTTCGGCGGCGGCCGTTCCACCGGCCTCAAGCCGCTGGACCTGGAAGACCCCAACGCGCCGCTGGGTGTGGAAAAACCAGTGGACTTCACCTGGAACCAGCTGCTGGGCTTCGACGCCTGCGTGCAGTGCGGCAAATGCGAGGCCATGTGCCCGGCCTTTGCCGCCGGCCAGCCCTTGAACCCGAAAAAGCTCATCCAGGACATGGTCATTGGCCTGGCCGGTGGCACCGACGCCAAATTTGCCGGCAGCCCGTACCCCGGCAAGCCGCTGGGCGAGCACGGCGGCCACCCGCACCAGCCGATCGTCAACGGCCTGGTGGACGCCGAAACCCTGTGGTCGTGCACCACCTGCCGCGCCTGTGTGGAAGAGTGCCCGATGATGATCGAGCACGTTGACGCCATCGTCGACATGCGCCGCCACCTGACGCTGGAAAAAGGCGCCACCCCGAACAAGGGCGCCGAGGTGCTGGACAACCTGATCGCCACCGACAACCCCGGCGGTTTCGCGCCGGGCGGGCGGATGAACTGGGCGGCCGACCTCAACCTGAAACTGCTGTCAGAGGTGAAAACCACCGAGGTGCTGTTCTGGGTCGGTGATGGCGCCTTCGACATGCGCAACCAGCGCACCCTGCGTGCCTTCGTCAAGGTGCTCAAGGCCTCGGGCGTGGACTTTGCCGTGCTCGGCCTTGAAGAGCGCGACAGCGGCGACGTGGCCCGGCGCCTGGGCGATGAAGCGACCTTCCAGCAACTGGCCAAGCGCAATATCCAGACCTTGGCCAAGTACCGCTTCCAGCGCATCGTCACCTGCGACCCGCACAGCTTCCATGTACTGAAAAACGAATACGGCGCCCTGGGCGGCGAGTACCAGGTGCAGCACCACAGCACCTACATTGCCGAGCTGATCGCAGCAGGCAAGCTCAACCTCGGCCAGCACAAGGGCGGCAGCGTCACCTACCACGACCCGTGCTACCTGGGCCGCTACAACGGCGAATACGAAGCCCCGCGCGACGTGCTCAAGGCCCTGGGGATCGAGGTGCGCGAAATGCAGCGCTCGGGCTTCCGTTCGCGCTGCTGCGGCGGTGGCGGCGGTGCGCCGATCACCGACATCCCGGGCAAGCAGCGTATCCCCGACATGCGTATGGACGACATTCGCGAAACCGAGGCCGAGCTGGTTGCCGTGGGTTGCCCGCAGTGCACCGCCATGCTTGAAGGCGTGGTCGAACCGCGCCCGCAGATCAAGGACCTGGCCGAGCTTGTGGCCGACGTGCTGATCGAAGACCAAACCCCGGCCGCCGCCAAGTCGCAGCCGGCCAAACGTGAACCTGCGGAGGTGCACTGATGAGCGACATCATCCGCCGCGACCCACGCGCCGAGTGGATCGCCCGTAACCGCCTGCACCCGCTGCACGCGGCCATGCAAACACAGCAAACCAGCTGGATGGGCCCCAACGGGTTGATGCGCAAGAACCCGCATGCCATCGCCGCCGGCTTCACCGGCCCGGCCGGGCTCAAGCGCATCGACCGCAGCGGTGCCCAGCAGGGCACTGGCGTCGGCGGCCGGCGTACTGCCGCCGCCGAAGTGCAGCTGCCGCTGCATCAGGTGGCGGAGCCTGCGTTCTACATTGCCGTGGTACCAGATATGGTCGGTGGCCGCCTGGGCAGCCACGACCGCGACCTGCTGGGCCTGGCCCACAGCCTGGCCGGCAGTGACGGCGCGGTGCTGGCCATCGTGTTCGGCGAACACAAGGAAAGTAACTTTTCCACAGCCGGCGTCGACCGGGTGCTGGTCATCGAGGGCGAGGCTTTCGAGGGGTATGCACCGGAGCAACTGGTTCAGGGCCTGCGGGCTGTGGATAACCAGTTCGCCCCGCGCCACTGGCTGTTGCCCGACAGCCGCACCGGTGGCGGCGAACTGGGCCGACGCTTTGCTGCCGCCCTGGGCGAGCGCCCGGCCACACGGGTGTGGCAGGTCAAGGACGGCCAGTGCATCGGCCGTGCCGGCGCCGGCCAGCAGGATATCCAGCGCCAGTTGCCACGGCTGATTCTGGCCGCCGCCGAATGTGCGGAGCCGGTCAGCGAAACCCGCCACGAAGCCTTGGCAGTGGAGTTGTCCACAGGTGTGGCGCGCAGCCTGTCGCGTATCGAAGACCTGGGTTCGGTGGCCGTGGACCCGGCCGCCATCGCCATGGCCGAGGCCGAGTTCATCGTCTCGGGCGGCAACGGCGTGAAGGACTGGGAGCTGTACCACCAGGCCACCGCAGTGCTGGGCGCCACCGAAGGCGCCTCGCGGGTGGCGGTGGACGACGGCTTCATGCCGCGCAACCGCCAGGTGGGCGCCACCGGTACCTGGGTCACGGCGCGGGTGTATGTGGCTGTGGGTATCTCGGGCGCCATCCAGCACCTGCAGGGCATCGGTGCCTGCGACAAGGTGGTGGCGATCAACATGGACCCGGGCTGCGACATGATCAAGCGGGCCGACCTGTCGGTGATTGGCGACAGCTCGGCGATTCTCAAGGCACTGATCGAGGCTGTGGACAACTTCCGCAGCGGCGGCCAGCGCGACGCGGCATAAGGGCACAAGCATGACTACCAAAGTGATCAGCCTGGTTTCCATCGGTGCCCACCCAAGCTCCGGCCGCGCCCGCCGCGCCGAGCAGGACGCCCGCGCCGTGGAGCTGGGCTTGCAGCTGGCTGGGGATAACTTGCAGGTGGTGCATGCCGGCGACCCCCATGAAGAGGCGCTGCGCGCCTATTTGGGCATGGGCCTGGAGCACCTGGACGTGCTCGAGCAGCCGGCTGGCGCCGATGTGCTCGGTGTGTTGGGTGAATATTTGCGCGATGCTGGCGCCCAGCTGGTGCTGACCGGTAGCCAGGCCGAGACTGGCGAGGGCTCGGGCATGCTGCCGTTTCTGCTGGCCGAGAAGCTTGGCTGGCCGCTGGTGGTGGGCCTGGCCGAGGTGGAATCGATCGAAAACGGCACCGCCCAGGTGCTGCAGGCCCTGCCACGGGGCCAGCGGCGCCGGCTGAAAGTACGCCTGCCGTTGCTGGCGACTGTGGATAACGCGGCGCCCAAGCCGCGCCAGAGCGCGTTTGGCCCGGCGCGGCGTGGTGTGCTGGCGGCGCATGATGTGGCAGTGGTGGATGACCCGGTGCTCGGCGATGAAGCCCTGCAACCGGCGCGCCCAAGGCCCAAGCGGCTCAAGGTGATCAAGGCCAAGAGCGGCGCTGACCGTATGAAGGCGGCCACGGCCAAGGCCAGTGGCGGCGGGGGCAAGGTGCTCAAGGATGTATCTGCACAGGAAGGCGCAGAAGCCATCCTCAAGCTGCTGGTGGAGGAGGGGGTTTTGCGCTGAGCAAGGCCCCAGGTGCTGCACGGTCCCGTGTAGGAGCGGCCTTGCCGGGACGCCGGACCGGCCGGAAAGGGGCGCGAAGCGGCCCCAGGATCTGCGCATCATGCAAGATTGCCGGGGCCGCTCTGCGGCCCTTTCGCGACACAAGGCCGCTCCTACAGGGGGCGTGCATTTTGCCCACCAAATCTGTTCGCCAAGCTGTGGGTAAAGTGTTTGCGCTTCGCTACAGCCCTCTAGAATCAAGCTCTCTAGCGCTTTGATCAATTAATGATCAGCGCAACCCTGAGCTTTCCCGCTCGCCATCGCCTCACTTGCCCACAATCGCTGTTGGCGCCTCTGTGGATAATATGTTCGGCAACCGCTGGAGCCCTTGCAATCAGAGGCTTGCAGTGAATTGTTCAATAAATGACCAAAGCACTGTAATTATGCTTCAACATCCTGATTTTCAAGGGACGAAGCAGATTATCCACAGTGCTTTTGCCGTTGCTCTGCGAGTGCCCACAAAATCTGTTGGCGTGTCTGTGGACAAGGTGTTTGGTATCGGCTGTAAGCCCCGTTTTTAAAGGCTTGCAATGGTTTGATCAAATAATGATCAAACCACCAGATCAGGGTTCTGGACAACTGTCCACAGCCTTTGCTGAACAAGTCTGTGGATAACCTGTCGATTTCCTCTGGATCAACCTGTAAAAACGCCACGACCGATCACTCGGCCGTGGCGCTTTTTCAAGCCTTGGGGTGTTTTACTGCGCCTTGACTTCCTTCAAGTAAGGCGCTGGCTCCGCCCCCAGGTTTTCCAGTACACGCTGGCTGTACCAGTCGATGAAGTTGACCACGCCGAACTCGTAGGTTTTCGAGTAAGGGCCAGGTTGGTAGGCGGTGGAGTTGATCCCGCGCTGGTTCTCTTCGGCCAGGCGGCGGTCCTGGTCGTTGGTGGCGTCCCACACCTTGCGCATGCGCTCGGGGTCGTAGTCCACGCCTTCGACGGCGTCCTTGTGCACCAGCCACTTGGTGGTGACCATGGTTTCCTGGGCGCTGATCGGCCACACGGTGAACACGATCATGTGGTCGCCCATGCAGTGGTTCCACGAGTGCGGCAGGTGCAGGATGCGCATCGAGCCGAGGTCCGGGTTCTTGATGCGGCCCATCAGCTTCTGGCAGGCCTGCTTGCCGTCCATGGTCATCGACACGGTGCCCTTGAGCAGCGGCATGCGCACGATGCGGTTACGCAGGCCGTGGCTCTTGTGCAGGTAAGGGATTTTCTCGGCGTCCCAGGCGGCGGCAGAGGCGGCCACGTGGTCCTTGAATTCCTGGCTGGCGCGCGGGTCGTTGGTGTCGTCCCATTCCAGCAGGGTTTGCAGCAGCTCCGGGTGCGAGCCCGAGCAGTGGTAGCACTCGCGGTTGTTTTCCAGCACCAGCTTCCAGTTGGCCTTTTCCATCAAGGTGGTGTGCACCGCCACCTTGGTGTTTTCCATGTCGTACGGTTCCATGTAGTGCTCAAGGGTTGCCAGGAACTCGTCGATGGCTGGCGGGTTCTCGGCCAGGCTGATGAAGATGTAGCCGCCGGCCACTTTTACCTGCACAGGCTTGAGGCCGTATTCCTTCATGTCGAAGTCGGCGCCCATTTCGGTACCGGCGAACAGCAGGCGGCCGTCCAGTTCGTAGGTCCACTGGTGGTAGTGGCAGACCAGCTTGGCCACCTTGCCCTTGTCGCTGACGCACAGGCGCGAGCCGCGGTGGCGGCAGACGTTGTGGAAGGCATGCACCTTGCCCTCGGCACCGCGCACCACCAGGATCGGGTTCTTGCCGATCTGCAGGGTGATGTAGTTGCCCTTGGCCGGAATCTCGCAGGTCATGCCGGCGATCAGCCACTCTTTCTGGAAGATCTCCTGCATGTCGATCTGGAACAGACGCTCGTCGGTATAGAACGGTTGCGGCAGCGAGTAGGTGCGCTCGCGGGTCTGCAGCATCTCGGCGGTGGCCTTGCGTGCAGGTTCCAGTGGATCGCCCAGGCTCAGGGTTGCGGTGACGTCCATCGTGTATTCCTCGGGGCCGCGTGCGGCCGGCAAAAGGTGGCTAATCGTTGTTGTGGTTGCCGCAAGGCTGTTCACTTCAAACAGCTCGTTGTTTTGCCGTGGAGTGTGCGTTCGAAGCGTGCGCGAACCATATCCATGGGCGACATGGCCGAATCGAATTCCGACTCGGTAACCCTTGCCAGGTGGGGCTGGTCGCGATAAGTACGCCGATGTCGTGGATGGGAATGTACGACGCCCCGGGAGTGCGCATTATCGCAGCCATAAGAAAGGCCGATCGTCGGCTGCTGGAGATGAACATGTCCGATACCTTCCTCAATCCGGTCACCACCCAGACCTGGGCCAATGGCCGCCACATCGTGCGCTGCGTCAAGGTCATCCAGGAGACCTGGGACGTGCGCACCTTCTGCTTCATGGCTGACCAGCCGATCATGTTCTTCTTCAAGCCCGGGCAGTTCGTCACCCTGGAGCTGGAGATCGAAGGCAAACCGGTGATGCGTTCGTACACCATCTCAAGCTCGCCGTCGGTGCCCTACAGCTTCTCGATCACGGTCAAGCGCGTGCCGGGCGGGCTGGTGTCGAACTTCCTCCACGACACCATGCACGAAGGCGCGGAGCTGCCGGTGCACGGGCCGGTGGGGCTGTTCAACGCCATCGACTTCCCGGCGGGCAAGGCGCTGTATTTGTCTGGCGGTGTCGGCATCACCCCGGTGATGTCCATGGCCCGCTGGTTCTACGACACCAACGCCAACGTCGACATGGTGTTCGTGCACAGCGCCCGCTCGCCCAAGGACATCATCTACCACCGCGAGCTGGAACAGATGGCTTCGCGCATCCCCAACTTCAGCCTGCACATCATCTGCGAGAAGCACGGGCTGGGTGAGCCGTGGGCCGGCTACCGCGGCTACCTGAACCAGCGCCTGATGGAGCTGATCGCCCCGGACTACATGGAGCGCGTGGTGTTCTGCTGCGGCCCGACGCCCTACATGACGGCGGTCAAGCGCATGCTCGAGGCGGTCGGCTTCGACATGAAGAACTACCACGAAGAGTCGTTCGGGGCTACGCCGCCAGAGGCCAAGGCCGATGCCGTGGAGCACGCCGAGGCTGCGGCCGATGCGCCGGAAGTGGACCTGGCCGACCTCAACCTGGTGGAGTTCGTCGGCAGCGACAAGAGCATCCGCGTGGCGCCGGGCGAGACCGTGCACGCAGCCGCCGCCAAGGTCGGGCTGATGATCCCCAAGGCCTGCGGCATGGGCATCTGCGGCACCTGCAAGGTGCTCAAGCTGGGCGGCGAGGTGGAGATGGAGCACAACGGCGGCATCACCGAAGACGATGAAGCCGAGGGCTACATCCTGTCGTGCTGCAGTGTGCCGAAGGGGGATGTGCGGATCGAGTATTGATCCGCAATGGCCGGGGCTGCTGCGCAGCCCAATCGCCGGCAAGCCGGCTCCTACAGGTTTTGCATCTCCCTGTAGGAGCCGGCTTGCCGGCGATTGGGCCGCAAAGCGGCCCCTGTTATTTCAGGTGCGGAAACGCGCTACCAGGCCATTGAGGTCCACGGCCAAGCGCGAAAGCTCGGCACTCGCCGCGCTGGTCTGATGCGCCCCGGTGGCGCTCTGCACCGACAGGTCGTTGATGTTCACCAGGTTGCGGTCCACTTCGCGGGCCACCTGGGCCTGCTCTTCGGCGGCGCTGGCGATTACCAGGTTGCGCTCGTTGATCTGGCCCACGGCCGAGGCGATGGTGTCCAGCGCAAGGCCGGCGCCCTTGGCGATGTTCAGGGTCGATTCGGCGCGCTCGGTGCTGGTGCGCATCGAGTCCACCGCCTGTTCGGTGCCGCCCTGGATGCTGCCGATCATCCGCTCGATTTCGCTGGTGGATTGCTGGGTGCGGTGCGCAAGCGCCCGCACTTCGTCGGCCACCACGGCAAAGCCACGGCCGGCTTCACCGGCACGGGCCGCCTCGATGGCCGCGTTGAGCGCCAGCAGGTTGGTCTGGTCGGCCAGGCCGCGGATCACGTCCAGCACCTTGCCGATGTCGCGGGACTGCTCGGCCAGGTGAGTGATCAGCTTGGCGGTGGCCTGCACGTCGCCGCTCATGCGCTCGATGGCGCCGACGGTTTCCATTACCAGGTCGCGGCCATCGCCGGCCGAGCGGCTGGCTTCGCTGGAGGCTTCCGAGGTGCTCACCGCGTTGCGCGCCACTTCCTCCACCGCGCTGGTCATTTCGGTGACGGCGGTGGCGGCCTGCTCGATTTCGTTGTTCTGCTGCTGCAGGCCACGTGCGCTTTCGTCGGTGACGCTGTTCAGTTCTTCGGCGGCCGAGGCTAGCTGGGTGGCGGAACCGGCAATCAGTTGCAGGGTGTCACGCAGCTTGTCCTGCATCTTGGCCATGGCCTGCAGCAGGCGCGCGGCTTCGTCGGTGCCGTCGGGGCGAATGGTCTGGGTGAGGTCGCCCTCGGCGATCTGCTCGGCGGCGTGCAGCGCTTCGTCGATGGGTTTGACGATGCTGCGGGTGAGCAGGAAGGCGAACAGCAAGGTCAGCACGGTGGCCGCCACCAGCAGGCCCACCACCAGGGCGAAGGTGCTGGCGTACTGGCTGGCGGCCTTGGCGTTGGTGTCGGCGGTCTGGTTGGTGTTGATCTCGACCAGCTTGTCCATGACCTTGTTGATCTGCTCGGAGTTGCTCAGCAGTTCGCTGTTGAGCAGGTCGCGCAATTCATCCACCTGGCCGGCCTGGCTCAGGCTGCGCAGGCGCGACTCGAGCTGGCGGTATTGGCTGAGCAACATGACGTACTGGTCGAAGGCGGCCTTTTCGTCGCCGGCAGCGATCAGCGGCTCGTAGGCGCGCCGGGCTTTGTCGATTTGTGCGTTGCGCTCTTCGAGCAGGCGCAGGGTGTCTTGCAGGGTGGCCGGCTCGCGGTTGAGCAGCAGGCGGTAGGACAGGGTGCGCAGGCGCAGGTTGAGGGCGGTCAGTTCGTCGAGGGTCTTGATGCTGGGCACGCTGACCTGTTCGATGATCACGCCGGCCTGGCGGATGTTGCCCATCTGCACCAGCGAGAAAATACCCAGGCCGAGCATCAGCAGGCCGATCACGGAGAAACCCAGCAGCGCACGCGGGGCGATGTTCATGTTGCGTAGGGACATGGAGGGGATACCCAGGCAGTAAGGGGGGCCGCGTCCTTGCGACAAAATGGGACCTGCCTGCGTATCGGTCGTGACTGGCCAGTCTTGATAGTGGCGACATGAAATTTGTGAGCCTGCTAACGATATACCGGACAGGCGGTTGCAAGGTGTTGGAACAAGCAGGGTGATCCTGGGTCAACCAAGCCAGGTAAAAACCTTATGAATCCGATATTTAATGGCGGGGGCGCAGGTTTTTCCTTATCGTGTGCGCCCTTTGCAACAACCGAGACAAACTCCATGCTGGAAACCTCCCTGAATCAACTCGAGCAACTGGTCAGCGACCTGATGCAGAAGAACGCGCAACTGGCCGAACAGAACGCCGGCCTTGGCGAGCAACTGGCCCAAGCCAAGGAAGAGAACGAAACCCTGCAGCTGTCGCTGATGGAGCAGGAAGAGAAGCACGGCGCCACCGCCGCGCGTATCCAGGCACTGGTCGAGCGCGCCAGCGCAGGTGTGGCCAGCGCATGAAGCTGCACGCCCAGCCAATCAACGTCGTGTCGATTCTGGGCAACGACTATTCGCTCAAGGCGCCCGAAGGCCAGGAAGAAACCCTGTCGCAGGCGGTGCGCATGCTCAATGTCGCGCTGGCCGAGACCAAACGCAGCTACCCGACCCTGATCGGCGACAAGCTGCTGGTGCTGGCCGCCCTGAACCTGTGCTCCAAGCAGATCGAGCTGCAGCGCGAACACGCCCAGACCCTGGAGCGCACCCAGGCGCAGATCGACGCCACGGTCGATGCCATCAGCCGTACCATCGGCGACCAGTAAGAACACTGCAAACCCCTGTGTAGGAGCGGCCTTGTGTCGCGAAAGGGCCGCAACGCGGCCCCGGCGATCTTGCATGATGTCGAGATCCCGGGGCTGCTGTGCAGCCCTTTCGCGACACAAGGCCGCTCCTACACAGGGGTTGCGTCTATTGTTCTGGATCTATGGCTAGATCGGATACTTAAGTGTATACACTTCTCGCAAAACAATAATTTGCGGGGAGCACACACATGGGCATCTGGCGGCGCAGTATCCAGTGGCAACTGATCGCGAGCATGGGCGCGGCGCTGCTGGCGAGCATCCTGGTGGTGGTGGCGATCTACACCGTGGCGGTCAACCGCCTGACCGAGCGCTACCTGGTCGACACCGCCTTGCCGGCCAGCATCGAGGCGATCCGCAACGATATCGAGCGCATGCTCGGCCAGCCGCTGGTGGCCGCTTCGGATATCGCCGGCAACACCCTGCTGCGCGACTGGCTGGCCGCCGGTGAAGACCCGGCCAGCCTCCCGCCCTTCATCGAATACCTGGACGCCGCCAAGCAGCGCAACCACGCCTTTACCGCGCTGTTCGCCGCCACCGGCAGCGGCCACTACTACAACGAGAAGGGCCTGGACCGCACCCTCAGCCGCGCCAACCCCAAGGACAAGTGGTTCTACGGCTACATCGACAGCGGTGCCGAGCGCTTCGTCAATATCGACATCGACGGTGCCACTGGCGAGCTGGCGCTGTTCATCGACTACCGCATAGAAAAAGCCGGGCAATTGGTGGGCGTGGCTGGCATGGGCCTGCGCATGACCGAGCTGTCCAGGCTGATTCACGATTTCAGCTTCGGCGAGCACGGCAAAGTGTTCCTGGTGCGCAACGACGGCTTGATCCAGGTGCACCCTGACCAGCAGTTCAGCGGCAAGCGCCCGCTGGCCGAACAGCTCGACGCCCAGGCCGCCAAGGCCATGCTCAGCGGTGCTGATGGCCTGCGCAGCACCCGCTTCAGCCGCGACGGCGAAAACTACCTGGCCTTGGGTTTACCCCTGCGCGACCTGAACTGGACGCTGGTGGCCGAGGTTCCCGAGGCCGAGATCTACGCGCAGATGCGCGAAGCCGTATGGTTGACCACCTTGATCGGTGGCGGCGTGGCGCTGGTGTCGTTGTTGCTGGTGGTGCTGCTGGCCCGTGGCCTGGTGCGGCCGATTCGCCAGGTGACCGCCGCGCTGGTGCAGATTGGCAGTGGCGCGGGTGACCTCAGCCACCGCCTGGATGACTCGCGCAGGGACGAGCTGGGTGACCTGGCCCGGGGCTTCAACCGCTTCCTCGACAGCCAGCGTGCGCTGATCAAGGACGTGCTGGGCACCACCGAGCGCCTGCACCACTCGGTGGAGCAAGTGGCCCAGGTGGTGGACAACACCGCCGAGCGCTCGGGGCGCCAGCAGGAGATGACCGAAATGGTCGCCACCGCCGTGCACGAGATGGGCCTGACTGTGCAGGAAATCGCCCGCAACGCCGGCAGCGCTGCCGAAGCCTCGCAGTCGGCGCGGGACGAGGCCTTGCAGGCGCGCAATGTGGTGCGTCAGTCGGTGCAGCATATCGAAGGCATGTCGGGCGACATTGGCCGGGCCGCCGATGCGGTGACGCAACTGGCCGAGGAAGTGGCCTCGATCGACGAAGTGCTTGCCGTGATCCGCAGTGTTTCCGAGCAGACCAACCTGCTGGCGCTGAATGCTGCCATCGAGGCGGCGCGGGCCGGCGAGATGGGCCGTGGCTTTGCCGTGGTGGCCGATGAGGTGCGTACCCTGGCGCGGCGCACCCAGGTGTCCACCGACGAGGTGCAGCAGATGATCCAGCGCCTCAAGCACGGCGCCGGCACTGCGGTGAGTTCGATGCAGGCCGGGCAGCAGGCCACCGGTGGCGGGGTACAGGCCAGCCAGCACACCGGGGCCTCGCTGGGGGCGATCACCGACCAGGTGGAGCGCATCAGCGACATGAACCACCAGGTGGCCACGGCCACCGAGGAGCAGTCGGCGGTGACCGAAGAAATCAACCGCAACGTGCAGGGCATTTCGGACCTGGCGCGGCAGACGGCGGTGGAGGTGCAGGGGTGTCGCGAGGAATGCCACGCGCTGCGCGGGCTGGCCGATGACCTGGCGCGGCAGATGGGTGGGTTCAGGCTTTGATCGGCATTGGCTTCTTCGCGGGTAAACCCGCCCCCACAGGTACATCACCAGGTTTGACGCTTGTGACATCCCTGTGGGAGCGGGTTCACCCGCGAACACCGGCGCAGCCGGTGCCAGCCACCGCATCGTCTGCTTCGCGGCTAAAGCCGCTCCCACAGGGATCGCATGAGCCCCAGTTCATGCTGTACCTGTAGGAGCCGGCTTGCCGGCGATGAGGCCGGTTCAGGCAGCACAAGACAGTTGCTCCCACAGGTACCGTGCACGATTCAGGCTTGACGCAGTTCTGTGGGAGCATGCCCGTGGTTGAGTGCTCGTGTGACGAGGGCTTACGACTTCAGCTTGGTGATATCCACCAGCTCGGCATGGGTCTCGGTGACCGTCCAGTCATTCCCGCCGCCACGGTAATGGGTTTGGACGCGTTTACCGAAGTACACTTCATTGGTGCTGACCAGGCCTGGAAGGCCGGTGAAGAGGATATTAGGTTCGAGCTCCATAACCACTTCACTGTCGCCATCGATATAGACGATATGTACCCTGCATTGTCCGAACGAGTCGCGCGTCCAGACTTTCTCGGTCACCACATGCTCGTTGAACTTGTCGCCCACCTTGATGCGTTGAGCGACGAGTTCCTCTGGCAGCGGAAAAGGATGTTGTTCTTGGCTCATGGTGTTTCTCCATTTCAGTTCGGCAGTTGGGCGACCTGGCCAGGTACGCGAGCAGACTAGCGCGCGTGCCGAAACGGAGAAACTGGCAAAAATGTCAGGCGCCGACGATGGCGCGAATATCTGCCGCCAACTCACGCACCCGCGCTTCTTCGGTGTCCCACGAGCACATGAACCGCGCACCACCGCTACCAATGAAGGTATAGAAGCGCCAGCCCTTGTTGCGCAGCGCCTCGATGGCGTGCTCGGGCATTTGCAGGAACACCCCGTTGGCCTCTACCGGGAACATCAGCTCGACGCCCGGCAGGCCAGTGACCAAGGATGCCAGCAACTGCGCGCAGTGGTTGGCATGGTTGCCGTGGCGCAGCCAGGCGCCGTCTTCCAGCAGGCCCACCCAGGGGGCTGACAAGAAGCGCATTTTCGATGCCAGCTGCCCGGCCTGCTTGCAGCGATAGTCGAAGTCTTCGGCCAGGGCGCGGTTGAAGAACAAAATCGCCTCGCCCACTGCCATGCCGTTCTTGGTGCCGCCGAAGCACAGCACATCCACGCCGGCTTTCCAGGTCAGCTCGGCCGGTGAGCAACCCAGGAACGCACAGGCATTGGTGAAGCGTGCGCCGTCCATGTGCAGGTTGAGGCCCAACTCTTTACAGGTGGCGCTGATCGCCTTGAGCTCGTCGGGGCGATACACCGTGCCCACTTCGGTGGCCTGGGTGATGGTCACCACCCGCGGCTTGGGGTAGTGAATGTCCTGGCGCTTGAGCGCCACTTCGCGGATTGATTCAGGGGTCAGCTTGCCGTTGACGCTGGCGGCGGTAAGCAGCTTGGAGCCGTTGGAGAAGAACTCCGGCGCGCCGCATTCGTCGGTCTCGACGTGGGCGGTCTCCGAGCAGATCACGCTGTGGTAGCTCTGGCACAGCGAGGCCAGGGCCAGGGAGTTGGCGGCGGTGCCGTTGAAGGCGAAGAACACTTCGCAGTCGGTTTCGAACAACTTGCGAAAGTATTCGGCGGCGCGCTCGGTCCACTGGTCGTCGCCGTAGGCGCGCTCGTGGCCCAGGTTGGCCTTTTGCATCGCCGCCCAGGCTTCGGGGCAGATGCCGGAATAGTTGTCGCTGGCGAATTGCTGGTTGTTGTTGGTCATGACGCCTGTCCTTATTACGACGCAGGAAAGCACTCTAAACCATTGATTCGATGGTTGCCTATACAACCTTTCCGATTGCACCGCAGCCCCCTGTAGGAGCCGGCTTGCCGGCGATTAGGCCCGCCAGGTCAACAGGGTTTAGGCGTCTGACGCCATCGCCGGCAAGCCGGCTCCTACAGGGTTGTGCGGTGCATGTTCGGCCAATGTCGTAAACGCGCCATTGCAAGGCGCGCGCAGGCATCTGTGCCCACCGGCCCAGTCATAACATCGCCGCAAAGGGTGACAAATCCCTCTCCAACAAGAACTGATCGCTGCCGGGAGAAACAAGATGTTCAGCAAGCAAGACCAGATCCAGGGTTATGACGACGCACTGCTGGCGGCGATGAATGCCGAAGAACAGCGCCAGGAAGATCACATCGAGCTGATCGCCTCGGAAAACTACACCAGCAAGCGCGTGATGCAGGCCCAAGGCAGCGGCCTGACCAACAAATACGCCGAAGGCTACCCGGGCAAGCGCTACTACGGTGGCTGCGAGCACGTCGACAAGGTCGAGGCGCTGGCCATCGAGCGCGCCAAGCAGCTGTTCGGCGCCGACTACGCCAACGTCCAGCCGCACTCCGGCTCCTCGGCCAACAGCGCCGTGTACCTGGCCCTGCTGCAGGCCGGCGACACCATTTTGGGCATGAGCCTGGCCCACGGCGGCCACCTGACCCACGGCGCCAAGGTGTCGTCCTCGGGCAAGCTGTACAACGCCGTTCAATACGGGATCAACACCGATACCGGCCTGATCGACTACGACGAAGTCGAGCGCCTGGCCGTCGAGCACAAGCCGAAGATGATCGTCGCCGGCTTCTCGGCCTACTCGAAAACCCTCGACTTCCCACGCTTCCGTGCCATCGCCGACAAGGTCGGTGCACTGCTGTTCGTCGACATGGCCCACGTTGCCGGCCTGGTGGCCGCTGGCCTGTACCCGAACCCGATCCCGTTCGCCGATGTGGTCACCACCACCACCCACAAGACCCTGCGCGGCCCGCGTGGCGGCCTGATCCTGGCCAAGGGCAACGAAGAGATCGAGAAAAAGCTCAACGCTGCGGTGTTCCCCGGTGCCCAGGGTGGCCCGCTGATGCACGTCATCGCCGCCAAGGCAGTGTGCTTCAAGGAAGCGCTGGAGCCAGGCTTCAAGGCCTACCAGAAGCAGGTCATCGAAAACGCCCAGGCCATGGCCCAGGTGTTCATCGAGCGTGGCTATGACGTGGTCTCGGGCGGTACCGACAACCACCTGTTCCTGGTCAGCCTGATCCGCCAGGGCCTCACCGGCAAAGACGCCGACGCCGCCCTGGGCCGCGCGCACATTACCGTCAACAAGAACGCCGTGCCGAACGACCCGCAGTCGCCGTTCGTCACCTCGGGCCTGCGCATCGGCACCCCGGCCGTCACCACCCGCGGTTTCAAGGTGGCCCAGTGCGTCGCGCTGGCCGGCTGGATCTGCGATGTGCTGGACAACCTGGGTGATGCCGACGTCGAAGCCGATGTTGCCAAGAACGTCGCCGCGCTGTGCGCCGACTTCCCGGTCTACCGCTGAGTGGAGTAGAAAACCATGCAACGCTATTCGGGCTTCGGCCTCTTCAAACACTCCCTCAGCCACCACGAAAACTGGCAGCGCATGTGGCGCACGCCAACCCCTAAAAAGGTCTACGACGTGGTTATCGTCGGCGGTGGCGGGCATGGCCTGGCCACGGCCTACTACCTGGCCAAAGAGCACGGCATCACCAACGTGGCGGTGATCGAAAAAGGCTACCTGGGCGGCGGCAACACCGCCCGTAACACCACCATCGTGCGTTCCAACTACCTGTGGGACGAGTCGGCGCAGCTGTACGAGCACGCCATGAAACTGTGGGAAGGCCTGTCGCAGGACATCAACTACAACGTGATGTTCTCCCAGCGCGGCGTCTACAACCTGTGCCACACCCTGCAGGACATTCGCGATTCCGAGCGCCGGGTCAGCGCCAACCGCCTCAACGGCGTGGATGGCGAGCTGCTCAACACCGCCCAGGTGGCGGCCGAAATCCCCTACCTGGACTGCTCGAAGAACACCCGCTACCCAATTTTGGGTGCCACCGTGCAGCGCCGTGGCGGCGTGGCCCGCCACGATGCCGTGGCCTGGGGTTATGCCCGCGCCGCCGACGCCCTGGGCGTGGACCTGATCCAGCAAACCGAGGTGATTGGCTTCCGTAAAGAAAACGGCGCAGTCATCGGTGTGGAAACCAACAAAGGCTTCATCGGCGCCAAGCGCGTCGGCGTGGTCACCGCCGGTAACTCCGGGCACATGGCCAAGCTTGCGGGCTTCCGCCTGCCGCTGGAATCGCACCCGCTGCAAGCGCTGGTATCGGAGCCGATCAAGCCGATCATCGACTCGGTGATCATGTCCAACGCCGTGCACGGCTACATCAGCCAGTCCGACAAGGGCGACCTGGTGATCGGCGCCGGCATCGACGGCTGGGTCGGCTACGGCCAGCGCGGTTCGTACCCGGTGATCGAGCACACCCTGCAGGCCATCGTCGAGATGTTCCCGAACCTCTCGCGCGTGCGCATGAACCGCCAGTGGGGCGGCATCGTCGACACCACCCCCGACGCCTGCCCGATCATCTCCAAGACCCCGGTCAAGAACATGTTCTTCAACTGCGGTTGGGGCACCGGCGGCTTCAAGGCCACCCCGGGCTCGGGCAACGTCTTTGCGGCGAGCCTGGCCAAGGGCGAGATGCACCCGCTGGCCGCGCCATTCTCCATCGACCGTTTCTACAACGGTGCGCTGATCGACGAACACGGCGCTGCTGCCGTCGCCCACTGACCCGGAGACAACCGTCATGTTGCAAATCTTCTGTCCCCACTGCGGCGAGCTGCGCTCCGAAGAAGAATTCCACGCTTCGGGCCAGGCCCACATCGCCCGCCCGCTGGACCCGGCCGCCTGCTCCGACGAGGAGTGGGGCACCTACATGTTCTTCCGTGACAACCCGCGTGGCATCCACCACGAGCTGTGGGACCACGTCGCCGGCTGCCGCCAGTACTTCAACGTCACCCGCGACACCGTGACCTACGAAATTCTGGAAACCTACAAGATCGGCGAGAAGCCTCAAGTCACCGCTGCCGGCAAGCAAAGCGCGGCATCCGCGACCGCCAAGGGCCAAGGGGAAAAAGTATGAGCCAGACCTATCGCCTCGCCAGCGGCGGCCGCATCGACCGCAGCAAGGTGTTGAACTTCACCTTCAACGGCAAGACCTACCAGGGCTACGCCGGCGACAGCCTGGCCGCTGCGCTGCTGGCCAACGGCGTCGACATCGTTGGCCGCAGCTTCAAGTACTCGCGCCCGCGCGGCATCATCGCCGCCGGTACCGAAGAGCCGAATGCCATCCTGCAGATCGGCTCCAGCGAAGCTACCCAGATCCCCAACGTGCGCGCCACGCAACAAGCGCTGTACGCAGGGCTTGTAGCCACCAGCACCAACGGCTGGCCGAACGTCAACAACGACGTCATGGGCATCCTCGGCAAGGTGGGCGGCAGCATGATGCCGCCGGGCTTCTACTACAAAACCTTCATGTACCCCAAATCGTTCTGGATGACTTACGAGAAGTACATCCGCAAAGCCGCCGGCCTTGGCCGCGCGCCGCTGCAGAACGACCCGGACAGCTACGACTACATGAACCAGCACTGCGACGTGCTGATTGTCGGCGCCGGCCCTGCTGGCCTGGCTGCCGCACTGGCTGCCGCGCGCAGCGGTGCCCGGGTGATTCTGGCCGATGAACAGGAAGAGTTCGGCGGCAGCCTGCTCGACAGCCGCGAAACCCTCGACGGCAAGCCTGCCGCCGACTGGGTCAACGCCGTGGTCAAAGAGCTGGAAA
Source organism: Pseudomonas sp. NPDC089406 (assembly GCF_044900265.1). Classification (NCBI taxonomy): domain Bacteria; kingdom Pseudomonadati; phylum Pseudomonadota; class Gammaproteobacteria; order Pseudomonadales; family Pseudomonadaceae; genus Pseudomonas; species Pseudomonas sp. NPDC089406. The sequence goes on from NZ_JBJDNC010000004.1 coordinate 86,975, forward strand.
GCCTGCCGGAAGTGACCCTGCTGCCACGCGCCACGGTCAACGGCTACCACGACCATAACTTCCTGACCATTCACGAGCGCCTTACCGACCACCTGGGCGACCGCGCCCCGATCGGCCAGGTACGCCACCGCGTGCACCGTGTGCGCGCCAAGCGTGTGGTGCTGGCAGCCGGTGCCCACGAGCGCCCGCTGGTGTACGGCAACAACGACGTGCCGGGCAACATGCTGGCCGGCGCTGTGTCCACCTACGTGCGCCGCTACGGCGTGGCCCCGGGCCGCAAGCTGGTGCTGTCGACCAACAACGACCACGCCTACCGCGCAGCGCTCGACTGGCACGACGCCGGCCTGCAAGTGGTGGCCATCGCCGATGCCCGCCACAACCCGCGTGGTTCGCTGGTTGAAGAAGCGCGCGCCAAGGGCATTCGCATTCTGACCTCCAGCGCTGTGGTCGAGGCCAAGGGCAGCAAGCACGTCACCGGCGCCCGCGTGGCCGCCATCGATGTGCAGGCGCACAAGGTCACCAGCCCAGGCGAAACCCTCGATTGCGACCTGATCGCCACCTCCGGCGGTTACAGCCCGATCGTCCACCTGGCCTCGCACCTGGGCGGTCGCCCGGTATGGCGCGACGACATTCTTGGCTTCGTGCCGGGCGATGCCCCGCAAAAACGCGAATGCGTGGGTGGCATCAACGGCGTGTACGCCTTGGGCGACGTGATTGCCGATGGCTTTGAAGGCGGCGCCCGCGCAGCCACCGAAGCTGGCTTCAAGGCGACCGTTGGCACCCTGCCGAAAACCGTGGCGCGCAAGGAAGAGGCCACCGTGGCGCTGTTCCAGGTGCCGCACGACAAGGGCACCAAAGGGCCCAAGCAGTTCGTCGACCAGCAGAACGACGTGACCGCCGCCGGCATCGAGCTGGCCACCCGCGAAGGCTTCGAGTCGGTCGAGCACGTCAAGCGCTACACCGCGCTGGGCTTCGGTACCGACCAAGGCAAGCTGGGCAACATCAACGGCCTGGCCATCGCCGCCCGTTCGATCGGCATCAGCATCCCGGAAATGGGCACCACCATGTTCCGCCCCAACTACACGCCGGTGACCTTTGGCGCAGTAGCGGGCCGCCACTGTGGCCACCTGTTCGAGCCGGTGCGCTTCACCGCCCTGCATGCCTGGCACGTGAAGAACGGCGCCGAGTTCGAGGACGTCGGCCAGTGGAAGCGCCCGTGGTACTTCCCCAAGCCTGGCGAAGATATCCACAGCGCCGTGGCCCGCGAATGCAAGGCCGTGCGTGACAGCGTGGGCCTGCTGGACGCCTCCACGCTCGGCAAGATCGATATCCAGGGCCCGGATGCCCGCGAGTTCCTCAACCGCGTGTACACCAACGCCTGGACCAAGCTCGACGTGGGCAAGGCCCGCTACGGCCTGATGTGCAAAGAGGACGGCATGGTCTTCGACGACGGCGTGACCGCCTGCGTTGGCGACAACCACTTCATCATGACCACCACCACCGGCGGCGCCGCCCGCGTGCTGCAGTGGCTGGAGCTGTACCACCAGACCGAATGGCCGGAAATGAAGGTGTTCTTCACCTCGGTGACCGACCACTGGGCCACCATGACCCTGTCCGGCCCCAACAGCCGCAAGCTGCTCAGCGAGCTGACCGACATCGACATGGACAAGGAAGCCTTCCCGTTCATGACCTGGAAGGAAGGCAACGTCGGCGGCGTGCCGGCCCGGGTGTTCCGTATCTCGTTCACCGGCGAGCTGTCGTACGAAGTCAACGTGCAGGCCAACTACGCCATGGGCGTGCTCGAGCAGATCATCGAGGCCGGCAAGAAGTACAACCTGACCCCGTATGGCACCGAGACCATGCACGTGCTGCGTGCCGAGAAGGGCTTCATCATCGTCGGCCAGGACACCGACGGCTCGATGAACCCGGACGACCTCAACATGAGCTGGTGCGTGGGCCGCAACAAGCCGTACTCGTGGATCGGCCTGCGTGGCATGAACCGCGAAGACTGCCTGCGCGAAGACCGCAAGCAACTGGTGGGCCTCAAGCCTGTGGACCCGAACGTGTGGCTGCCCGAAGGCGCCCAGCTGGTGTTCGACCCCAAGCAGCCGATCCCGATGGACATGGTCGGCCACGTCACCTCCAGCTACGCGGCCAACTCCCTGGGCTATTCGTTCGCCATGGGTGTGGTCAAGGGCGGCCTCAAGCGCATGGGCGAGCGGGTGTATTCGCCGCAGGCCGATGGCAGCGTGATCGAGGCGGAAATCGTGTCTTCGATGTTCTTCGATCCGAAGGGTGAGCGGCAGAACGTCTAAGGCCCCCGGATGGTGACGCTGAACCCTGTGGGAGCGGGTTTACCCGCGAATGCGATGTTGGCCTCTCGGGCCTCTTCGCGGGTGAACCCGCTCCCACAGGTCAGGTGTTGCTCGGAACTACAGAATTCAAGGCAGGTAAGAAATGAGCGCTATCAACGTCTTCCAGCAAAACCCCGGCGCCGATGCCAAGGCTCAGTCGCCACTGCACCACGCCGACCTGGCCAGCCTGGTCGGCAAGGGCCGCAAGAACGCAGGCGTGACCCTGCGCGAGAAGAAATTCCTCGGCCACCTGACCATCCGTGGCAACGGCCATGATGCGGCCTTTGCCGGTGCCGTGCACAAGGCCCTGGGCCTGGAACTGCCAGTGGCCCTGACCGTGGTCGCCAACGGCGAGATGTCGCTGCAGTGGATGGGCCCGGACGAGTATCTGCTGATTGTCCCCGGCGGGCAGGAAGTGGAAGTGGAGAACAAACTGCGTGCCGCCCTCGACGGCCAGCACATCCAGGTGGTCAACGTCAGCGGCGGGCAAACCCTGCTGGAGCTGCGCGGCCCGAACGTGCGCGACGTGCTGATGAAGTCCACCAGCTATGATGTTCACCCGAACAACTTCCCGGTGGGCAAGGCCGTCGGCACCGTGTTCGCCAAGTCGCAGCTGGTGATCCGCCGTACCGCCGAAGACACCTGGGAGCTGATGATCCGCCGCAGCTTCTCGGACTACTGGTGGCTGTGGCTGCAGGACGCCTCGGCCGAGTACGGCCTGGCCATCGAAGCCTAAGGAGCGCACAGCATGAGTCGGGCACCGGACACCTGGATTCTCACTGCCGACTGCCCGAGCATGCTCGGCACCGTCGATGTGGTGACGCGTCACCTCTACGAGCAGCGCTGCTACGTCACCGAGCACCATTCCTTCGATGACCGGCTGTCGGGGCGGTTTTTCATTCGCGTGGAGTTCCGCGCCCCGGACGGCTTCGACGAGGACGGCTTCAGGGCCGGCCTCGCCGAGCGCAGCGAAGCCTTCGGCATGGCCTTCGAGCTGACCGCACCCAATCACCGCCCCAAGGTGGTGATCATGGTGTCCAAGGCCGACCACTGCCTGAACGACCTGCTGTACCGCCAGCGCATCGGCCAGTTGGGCATGGACGTGGTGGCGGTAGTGTCCAACCACCCCGACCTCGAGCCGCTGGCGCACTGGCACAAGATCCCGTACTACCACTTTGCCCTCGACCCCAACGACAAACCGGCGCAAGAGCGCAAGGTGTTGCAGGTGATCGAGCAGACCGGCGCGGAGCTGGTGATTCTTGCCCGCTACATGCAGGTGCTGTCGCCCGAGCTGTGCCGCCAGCTGGATGGCCGGGCGATCAACATCCACCACTCGCTGCTGCCCGGGTTCAAGGGCGCCAAGCCGTACCACCAGGCTTACAACAAGGGCGTGAAGATGGTCGGTGCCACTGCGCACTACATCAACAACGACCTCGACGAAGGCCCGATCATCGCCCAGGGGGTGGAAGTGGTGGACCACAGCCATTACCCCGAGGATTTGATCGCCAAGGGGCGGGATATCGAATGCCTGACCCTGGCGCGGGCGGTGGGGTATCACATTGAACGGCGGGTGTTCTTGAACGCCAATCGCACTGTCGTTTTGTAGTCGACATCAAGGGCCAATCGCCGGCAAGCCGGCTCCTACAGGGGATCGCATACCTTTGTAGGAGCCGGCTTGCCGGCGATTGGCCCTGTCATTTCCCACTGCCGCAAACAGGCATCCCTTTGTCGCAACCAGTCACTGCGACATCCCCCATCCGGCCCACAATCCCCCCATTCCAGTAACACATGCCGCCCATGGATGGCGGCAGGTTCAACCACCGCTGCATAAATACAAATCAAGCGAGGTAAGAGCATGTCTGGTAATCGTGGAGTGGTGTATCTCGGCGCAGGCAAGGTCGAGGTACAGAAAATCGACTACCCCAAGATGCAGGACCCGCGCGGCAAGAAGATCGAGCACGGCGTCATCCTCAAGGTGGTGTCCACCAACATTTGCGGCTCTGACCAGCACATGGTGCGTGGCCGCACCACTGCCCAGGTCGGCCTGGTACTCGGCCATGAAATCACCGGTGAAATCGTCGAGCTGGGCCGCGATGTCGAGCGCCTGAAAATCGGCGACCTGGTGTCGGTACCCTTCAACGTCGCCTGCGGGCGCTGCCGCTCCTGCAAAGAAATGCACACCGGCGTGTGCCTGACCGTCAACCCAGCCCGCGCCGGCGGCGCCTACGGCTATGTCGACATGGGCGACTGGACCGGCGGGCAGGCCGAATACGTGCTGGTGCCGTACGCCGACTTCAACCTGCTGAAACTGCCCGACCGCGACAAGGCCATGGAGAAAATCCGCGACCTGACCTGCCTGTCGGACATCCTGCCCACCGGCTACCACGGCGCCGTCACTGCTGGCGTTGGCCCGGGCAGCACCGTTTACGTGGCCGGTGCCGGCCCGGTCGGCCTGGCTGCTGCTGCTTCTGCCCGCCTGCTGGGCGCCGCCTGCGTGATCGTCGGCGACCTCAACCCGGCGCGCCTGGCCCACGCCAAGTCCCAGGGCTTCGAGGTGGTCGACCTGTCCAAGGACACCCCGCTGCACGAGCAGATCGTCGATATTCTCGGCGAGCCAGAAGTGGACTGCGCCGTTGACGCCGTCGGCTTCGAAGCCCGCGGCCACGGCCACGAAGGCGCCAAGCACGAGGCCCCGGCCACGGTGCTGAACTCGCTGATGCAGGTGACCCGCGTAGCCGGCAACATCGGCATCCCGGGCCTGTACGTGACCGAAGATCCGGGCGCGGTGGATGCTGCCGCCAAAATCGGCGCGCTGAGCATCCGCTTTGGCCTGGGCTGGGCCAAGTCGCACAGCTTCCACACCGGGCAAACCCCGACCATGAAGTACAACCGCCAGCTGATGCAGGCGATCATGTGGGACCGCATCAACATCGCCGAGGTGGTGGGCGTGCAGGTGATCAACCTCGACCAGGCGCCGGAAGGCTATGGCGAGTTCGATGCCGGGGTGCCGAAGAAGTTTGTGATCGACCCGCACAAGATGTGGGGCGCGGCGTGACAGATGTGAAGTGAACAGAGCCCCTCGAAACGAGGGGCTTTTTCATGCCTGCTTGAAACCTGCCGCGCCCCTGTAGGAGCCGGCTTGCCGGCGATGAGGCCTCGAGCCTTGAACAAACCCGCTCGATTCGCAGGGCCGTATGCGCCGACCACCGGCCCGGAACAAAGGTTCGAGCGTCCAGTCGAATGCCTCGTTTCCCGGCCATCCCGGCCGATGAGGTCCCTCCCGATGAAAGCATTCACCCTGGCAACCCTGATGACCCTGGCCGCAAGCCCGGTGTTCGCCTTCAACCTCAGCGATGTCGCCAATGCGGTTTCTGCCACGCAAAACCAGCAGCAAAGCGCCCCGGTGCAGGCCCCCGAGGGCCAGGCCAACCTGCTCAACACCTTGGGCAGCGAGCTGAAGATCACCCCCGAACAGGCCATCGGTGGCGCCGGGGCGATGCTGGGGCTGGCGCGCAACAACCTTAGCGGTGATGACTACGGCCAGCTGACCAAGGCGGTGCCGGGACTGGACCTGTTGTCTGGCGCCAATGCGCTGGGTGGCTTGAGCGGGCTGGGGCAGTTGCTGGGTGGCGACAAGAGCACCTCGCCGCTGGGTAATGCCCTGGGCGGCGAGGTAGAGAACCGCAACGACCTGGACAATGCGTTCAAGGCGCTGGGCATGGATACCGGGATGATCGGGCAGTTTGCCCCGTTGATTCTGCAGTACCTGGGGCAGCAGGGGATTGCCGGGTCGTTGCTGCAGAACCTGGGCAGTTTGTGGACCACGCCGGCGCCGTTGGCCCAGCCATCGGTCTAACCGCCTGATGTGCCCTCTGTAGGAGCGGCCTTGTGTCGCGAAAGGGCTGCGGAGCAGCCCCGGCGCTCTTGCATGATGCCGAAATCCTGGGGTCGCTCCGCGCCCCTTTCGCGGCACAAGGCCGCTCCTACACAAAGCGCAACTGCGTGGGTCAGGCAGCTTCGGTGAACTCCACCAACCGTACCGCCCGGCGGAACCCCGCCGTCAGTACCGCCAGGTACGCCAACCCAAGCGCAAACCAGCACAACCCGATCACCAGCGTCAGCGCCGACAGGCTGGTCCACAGCCACAGGGTCAACCCCAGCCCCACCAGCGGCACTACGCCATAACGCAGCAGCTTCTTGAGGTTACGCTGCGCCCCCTCAGCCAGCAGATGGGTCTTGACCACTGCGAGGTTGACCGCCGAAAACGCCACCAGCGCGCCAAAGCTGATCAGCGAGGCGAGGGTAGACAGGTCGATCACCAGCGCCAGCAGCGAGAACGCCGACACCAGCACAATGGCGAACACCGGCGTGCCGAAGCGCGGCGACAGGTAGCCGAAACTGCGCTGTGGCAACACACGGTCACGGCCCATGGTGAACAGGATGCGCGACACCGCCGCCTGGGAGGCCAGGGCCGAGCCCAGGCTGCCGGCAACGAACGCGGCGGTGAAGAAGTTGGCGAGGAACTGGCCACCGGCCTTGAGCATTACCTCGTTGGCAGCGGCGTCGGCGTTGGCGAAGTGGCTGCCCGGCAGCACCAGCTGGCTGACGTAGGCCAGCACGGTGAACAGCACGCCGGCGAACAGCGTGGTAAGGATGATCGCCCGCGGCACATCGCGGCGAGCGTCCTTGCACTCTTCGGCCAGGGTTGACACGGCATCGAAGCCCAAGAACGACAGGCATAGCACGGCGGCCCCAGCCATCAGCGCGCCAAAGCCGGGCTGGCTGCCGTCACCGCGCAGCGGCGCCAGCACATCCACTGGCTGCCCGGCCAGGCTCTGCCACGACAGGGCGACGAACACCCCGATGAAGATGATCTGTGCGCCGACGATCAGGTTGCTGGTCTTGGCCACCGAATGAATGCCCACCACGTTGAGCACGGTCACCAGGGCGATGGAGGCGAGCACGATGCTCCAGGCCGGGATGGCCGGGAAGGCGATGTTGAGGAACAGCCCGATCAGCAGGTAGTTGATCATCGGCAGGAACAGGTAGTCGAGCAGCAGCGACCAGCCGGCCAGAAAGCCCACGCCGGGGCCGAACGCCAGGTGGGTGTAGGAGTAGGCCGAGCCTGCCACCGGGAAGCGCTTGACCATGAAACTGTAGGAGGTGGCGGTGAACAGCATGGCCAGCAGGGTGACCAGGTAGGCGCTGGCGGTACGCCCGCCGGTGAGTTCGGTGACGATGCCGTAGGTGGTAAAGATGGTCAGCGGGACCATGTATACCAGGCCGAAGAACACCAGGGCGGGCAGGCCGAGGACACGGCGCAGTTGGGGGGCGGGGCTAGGTTGGGTTGCCATCGATCAATCCTGGCTTTTTTGTAGTTGTGTTTGATCGATTTTTATCTGGTAAGGCGGTTGGTGACAAACAAAGAGTTGCTAATGTCGATTATTAACCTGGATTTTAATCGGGTATTTGTGTTGGTTTTGCCGGCCCTATCGCCGGCAACAGGCTCCTACAGGGGGCCTGTGTAGGAGCCGGCTTGCCGGCGATAGGGCCGCAACAGGCTTACCCCATCTCGGCTCGCAACTCATCGATACGCTGGTCCTTCTCTACCCACAGCTGGTTCACCCAGGCCTGCACGGTCTGGCGGAACGCCGGGTCGTTCTCGTAATCGCCGGCACTCAGCTCCGGGTCCAGCTCACGCACGCGGATGTCGATGATCACCCGGCTGATGCTGCCGTCGAGCAGCGCCCAGAACCCCGGTGCCTGCTTGCCGGGGTAGACGATGGTGACGTCGAGCAGCGCGTCCAGCTGCTCGCCCAGGGCTGCCAGCACGAAGGCCACGCCGCCGGCCTTGGGCTTGAGCAGGTTGCGGTAGGGCGATTGCTGCTGGGCACGCTTGGCCTCGGTGAAACGGGTGCCTTCGAGGTAGTTGACCACGGTCACCGGCTGGCGCTTGAACAGCTCGCAGGCGGCCTTGGTGATTTCCAGGTCCTTGCCCTTGAGCTCGGGGTGTTTTTCGAGAAACGCCTTGCTGTAGCGCTTCATGAACGGGTAGTCCAGGCCCCACCAGGCCAGGCCCAGCAGCGGCACCCAGATCAGCTCCTTTTTAAGGAAGAACTTGAAGAACGGCACCCGGCGGTTGAGGCTTTCGATCAGCGCGGGGATATCGACCCAGGTCTGGTGGTTGCTGACGCACAGGTACGAGGTGTTCTTGCCCAGGTTCTCCACCCCGCGAATGTCCCAGCGGGTGGGGATGCACAGGGCGAAGATGGCCTTGTCGACTTCCGACCAGGCTTCGGCGATCCACATCACCGCAGCCGAGGCGTAGTCGCGCCAGCGGCCGGGCAGCACCAGCTTGAGCAGGGCGAACACCAGCAGCGGGCCGATCATCACCAGGGTGTTGAGCAGCAGCAGGGTCAGGGTAAGGATGCCGGTCAGCAGGCGACGCATAGGGAAACTCTTGTTGTGTGGATTTTACGGTTGGCAATGATAAGCAGGGCCGCGGCCTACGCCAAACGCGGAATGCCCGGCGGGTGGGACAAATGTTTCACATTGTGTTGTTTAACCTGTGACAACGAACCTATGCTGCCTGCGCAGTCTAAGCACTGACTCTTCTCAAGGAAGCCTGCCCTGTGAAACCCCTGCTTGCCCTGTTGTCCCTTCTGGCGCTGCCGGTGATGGCCGCCGAGCCCACGCTGTACGGCCGTTACGAGAACATCACGCTGCCGGAGCTGGGCGAAACGCTCAAGGCCAAGATGGACACCGGCGCCTACACCGCGTCGCTGTCGGCCAAGGATATCGAGCTGTTCAAGCGTGATGGCCAGGAGTGGGTGCGCTTTCGCCTGGCGACCAAAGGCGCCGATGGCAAGGTCTACGAGCATGAGGTGTCGCGCATCAGCAAGATCAAGAACCGCGCCGACGAGGACGAGGAGGGCGATGCCCCCGAGCTGTCGCGCCGCCCGGTGGTCGACCTGGAACTGTGCCTGGGGGATGTGAAGCGCACCGTGGAGGTGAACCTGGTCGACCGCAGCAACTTCAACTACCCGCTACTGGTGGGCGCCAAGGCGCTGCGCGAGTTCAAGGCGGCGGTGAACCCGGCGAAGAAGTTCACGGCGGGCAAGCCGGACTGCTGAGTTTTCAGTAACCTCACCGGCCTCTTCGCGGGTAAACCCGCTCCCACAGGTATTGCACAATCTTGTGGGAGCGGGTTTACCCGCGAAGAGGCCGGTGCGCACTACCTACATCCCGCTGCTTGCCACAGCCCTTGAATCCCCTAAGAATCCAGCTTTGCCCCCAGCAAGGCCGGACGCCATGCCCCACATCCTCATCGTCGAAGACGAAGCCTCCATCGCCGACACCCTGGTCTACGCCCTGCAGGCCGACGGCCACAGCACCGAATGGGTGACCCTCGGCAGCGCCGCGCTGGAGCAGCAGCGCCTGCGCCCGGCGGACCTGGTGATCCTCGACATCGGCCTGCCCGATATCAGTGGTTTTGAAACCTGCCGCCAGTTGCGCCGCTTCAGCGAGGTGCCGGTGATGTTCCTCAGTGCCCGCGACGCCGAGATCGACCGCGTGCTGGGCCTGGAGATCGGTGCCGACGACTACGTGGTCAAGCCGTTCAGCCCGCGCGAGGTGGCGGCGCGGGTGCGGGCGATCCTCAAGCGCATGGCGCCGCGCGTTGAGCCGGCCACTGAAAGCACGCTGTTCCAGCTCGATACCCTGGCCATGCGCATCAGCTACCAGGGCCAGCTGCTGACCCTGACCCGCCACGAATTCCGCCTGCTGCAATGCCTGCTGGAGCAACCGCGCCGGGTGTTCAGCCGCGAGCAGTTGCTCGACGGCCTGGGGGTGGCCTCGGACGTGGGCTACGAGCGCACCATCGACAGCCATATCAAGAGCCTGCGCGCCAAGCTGCGCCAGGTGGCCGCCGACGCCGAGCCGATCCAGACCCACAGGGGCCTTGGCTACAGCTACAGCCCGGAACACGCCTGATGCGCCTGGGGATTCGCATCTTTTTGGTGTACTTCCTGTTCGTCGGGCTGGCGGGCTATTTTTTGCTCAACACCGTGCGCGAGCAGATTCGCCCGGTGGTGCGCCAGTCCTCGGAAGAAACCCTGGTGGACACCGCCAACCTGCTGGCCGAGATCCTCCACGACGATGTCAAGGCCGGCACCCTGGCCCAGAGCCGCCTGCCCGAGGTGCTCAAGGCCTACGGCCTGCGCAGCCCCGGCGCGCATATCTGGGGCCTGGCCAAGACCCAGGTCAGCCACCGCATCTACGTCACCGACGCCAAGGGCATCGTGCTGCTCGACTCCAGCGGCGAGGATCTGGGCAAGGACTACTCGAAGTGGAACGACGTCTACCTGACCCTGCACGGCCAGTACGGCGCGCGCTCCACCCGCAGCGTTGCCGACGACGAAAGCACCTCGGTGATGCATGTGGCGGCGCCGATCCTCGATGCGGGCAGGGTCATCGGCGTGGTCACCGTGGCCAAGCCCAACAGCTCGCTGCAGCCGTACATCGACCGCTCTGAACAGCGCCTGCTGAACCTGGGCCTTGGGCTGATCGGGCTAGGCCTGCTGATCGGCGCGGCGCTGTCGTGGTGGCTGGTGCGCTCGCTGCGCCGCCTGGCGCGCTATGCCCAGGCGGTCAGCGAGGGTGAACGGGCAGCCGTGCCGTATTACAAGGGCGGCGAGCTGGCGCACCTGGCCAATGCAGTGGAGCGCATGCGCACGCAGCTGGAGGGCAAGGCCTACGTGGAGCGCTACGTGCACACCCTGACCCACGAGCTGAAAAGCCCGCTGGCAGCGATTCGTGGGGCCTCGGAGCTACTGCAGGGCGAGATGCCGGCCGAGCAGCGGGCGCGCTTTGCCGGCAACATCGAGCGCGAGAGCGAGCGTTTGCAGCAGATGATCGAGCGTCTGCTGAACCTGGCCCGGGTCGAGCAGATGCAGGCCCTTGAAGACGAGCAGCAGGTGGCCCTGGCGGGGCTGGTGGATGAGTTGCTGGTGGCCCAGGGGGCGCGTATCGAGGCCAACTCGTTGCAGGTGCGCCAACGGATGCCGGCCGGCACGCAACTGCTGTGCGACCCGTTCCTGCTGCGCCAGGCGCTGGCCAACCTGTTGGACAACGCCTTGGACTTCACCCCGCCTGGCGGGGTACTGCTGTTCGAGCTGGAGCGTGACGGCGAGCGGGTGGCGCTGAGCCTGTTCAACCAGGGGCCAAGCATTCCCGAGTACGCCCTGGGGCGGGTCAGCGAGCGGTTCTATTCACTGCCGCGCCCTGGCACCGGGCGCAAGAGTACGGGGCTTGGGCTGAATTTCGTTGCCGAGGTGATGCAATTGCATGGCGGGGCGTTGGCGGTGGATAACGCCGAAGGCGGGGTGCAGGTGCGCTTGTGGCTGCCGGCGCGGCGGCTAAACCCATGATCGGCTGATCACCGACCCTTGTAGGAGCGGCCTTGTGTCGCGAAAGGGCTGCAAAGCAGCCCCGGCATTCTTGCATGATGCCGAGATCCTGGGGCTGCTACGCAGCCCTTTCGCGACACAAGGCCGCTCCTACAGGGGACGCGGCGCCCTTTCGAGTTTGGTTGGCAATTCTCCACACAAACCACACAAACCCACCCCAAAGGCTCCACGCAGCCGGCAGACACTGCCTGCCATCGCACACGGAGCCTCACCAATGAACAAGACCCTGGGTTTCAAGCTTGGCACCATCGCCATGCTGATCCTGCTGCTGCTCATCCCGCTGATGATGATCGGCGGCCTTATCGACGAACGCCAGCAGCTGCGTGACAGCGTGGTGCAGGATATCGCCCGCAGCTCCGCCTACGGCCAGCAGGTCAGCGGCCCGATGCTGGTGGTGCCCTACCGCAAGTACGAACGCCGCTGGGTCGACAAGAACGGCCAGAGCACCCAGGAAACCAGCACGGTCAGCGGCAATTTGTACTTTTTGCCGGAAACCCTCGATGTGGACATGGGCGCCGAGACCGAGCTGCGCGCACGGGGCATCTACCAGACGCGGTTGTTCCACACCAAGGGCCGTATCAGCGGCCGCTTCAAGCTGCCCGATCACTGGGGCATCGACGAGGACTACGGCGACTACCGCTTCGACAAGCCCTACCTGGTGGTAGGTATCAGCGATATCCGAGGCATCGAGAACAACCTGGAGCTGAACCTGGACGACCAGCGCCAGGCCTTCGAGGCCGGCACCGGCCTTGACTGGATGCGCGGTGGCGTCCATGTGCCGCTGCCGCAGTTCGAAGGTGGCCATATCGGCGAGTTCAACTACAGCTTTGAGCTGGCCCTGCAGGGTACCGGCCAGTTGCACGTGCTGCCGGTGGGCCGCAGCAGCACGGTGGCCCTGCGCGCCAACTGGCCGCACCCAAGCTTCATCGGCAGCTACCTGCCCAGTCGTCGGGCCATCGACGACGAAGGCTTCAGCGCCCATTGGCAGACCTCGTTCTTTGCCACCAACCTGGAAGACGCGCTGCGCAAATGCGCCACTGCAAACCAGTGCGAAGAGTTCCTGCAAACCACCCTCGGTGTGAGCTTCGTCGACCCGGTGGACCAGTACCTGAAGAGCGAACGGGCGATCAAGTACGCGTTGCTGTTCATTGCCCTGACCTTCGCCGGCTTCTTCCTGTTCGAGGTGCTCAAGAGCCTGCGGGTGCATGCGGTGCAGTACGTGCTGGTGGGCGTGGCGCTGGCGTTCTTCTACCTGTTGCTGCTGTCGCTGTCGGAACACCTGGGCTTTGCCCTGGCCTACGGGCTGTCGGCGTCGGCCTGTGTGCTGCTGATCGGCTTCTACCTGTGCTTCGTGCTGCAAAGCCTGGGGCGCGGGGTGGGCTTTGCGGCGGGGTTGGCGGCGTTGTACGGCATGCTCTACGGGCTGCTCAGCGCTGAGGACTACGCGCTGCTGATGGGCTCGCTGCTGTGCTTTGGCTTGCTTGGCGTGTTCATGGTGCTGACCCGCCGGTTGGACTGGTCGCGGGTGGGGAGGGGGGTATGAGGGAGGATAGAGAGGTCGGGCGCTGGTTGGCCCTGAGGATTGGGCAGTTGTTTCCTGTGATACCGAGGTAAGGCCTTCGCGGGTAAACCCGCTCCCACAGGTACGGTACAGACCCTGTGGGAGCGGGTTTACCCGCGAAGAGGCCCGGTCAGGCGTTTGGGGTGGTCGCCAGCATCGACGCCCGCTGGCTCACCTCGGCATACCACGCCGCCAGCCCGGGCTGCCGCTCACGCCAGCCAAATTCGGGCTGGCGCAGGTCCAGATACCCCAGCGCACAGGCCACGCCAATGGCCGCCAGGTCGAACCCCGAGGCCAGCTCGGCCAGGTGTTCCTGTTCCAGGTTGGCAAGGCTTCTGCGGATCTTCTCGCCCTGCGCTGCCACCCACCCGTCCCACTGCTTGTCAGCCGGGCGCAGGAAGGTTTCGTAACGGGTACCTACCGCAGCGTCCATGATCGCATCGGCCTGGGACGCCAGGGTCAGCCGGCGCCAGCGCGCCGAGCCCTCGCGGGGCAGCAGCGGGTTGCCGACGTGCTGGGTGTCGAGGAATTCGCAGATCACCCGGCTGTCGTGCAGCACGCTGCCGTCGTCCAGGCGCAGGGCCGGGATCTTGCCGATCGGGTTGCCCTGGTTGAGCTGCTCGTCGCCGTTCACCGGGCTGATGTTCACCGCCTGCAGCGTCACCCGGCCGAGCTGGCCGGTCTCGTGCAGCACCACCATCACCTTGCGCACGAACGGCGACAAGGGCGAATGGAACAGGATCATGGCTCAGTTACCTTGCAGGCTGGGCGGCAGGCATACGCCCAGGCCGCCGATGCCGCAGTAGCCGTCGGGGTTCTTGGCCAGGTACTGCTGGTGGTAGGCCTCAGCGAAGTACACGGTCGGCGCCTGGTCGATCTCGGTGGTGATTTCGCCGAAGCCGGCCTTGCCCAACTCGGCCTGGAAGGTGTCGCGGCTGGCCTTGGCTTGTGCGAGCTGTTCTGGCGAGGTGCAGTAAATGGCCGAGCGGTACTGGGTGCCGATGTCGTTGCCCTGGCGCATGCCTTGGGTGGGGTTGTGCAGCTCCCAGAACATCGCCAGCAGTTCGCGGTAGCTGACCTTGTCCTTGTCGAACACCACCAGCACCACCTCGGTGTGGCCGGTCAGGCCCGAGCAGACTTCTTCGTAGGTGGGGTTGGGGGTGAAGCCGCCGGCGTAGCCGACCACGGTGCTGACCACGCCTTCACGCTGCCAGAAGCGGCGCTCGGCACCCCAGAAGCAGCCCAGGCCGAAGATGGCGAAGTCGATGGCGCCTTCGAAGAACGGGCCCAGCAGCGGGGTGCCTTCGAACACGTAGTGGAACTCGGGCAGGCTCATCGGGGTTTCGCGGCCAGGCAGGGCCTGTTCCGCGGTAGGCAGGACGTTTTTGTTCACCAGGATTTCCGAACGCAGGGTCATGGCCGTTCCTCTCTTAGGTATTCAACAACCTGGGGCCGCGTTGCGGCCCTTTCGCGACACAAGGCCGCTCCTACAGGAAATCGCGCACTCCTGTAGGAGCGGCCTTGTGTCGCGAAAGGGCTGCGCAGCAGCCCCAGAAGGCAAGTGATGGTGTCTATAGTGCCCGAGCTTTACGCCGCTGTCAGGCCAATGGCCCGCGCGGGTAGCGGCGCAGCTTTTCGTTCAGCTCGCGCCCGGGGATCGGCCGGTCGAACAGGTAACCCTGGCCCACGTCGCAGCGGTGGCGGCGCAGGAAGGCGAGCTGTTCGGGCGTCTCGATGCCCTCGGCGACCACCTTGAGCTTGAGGTTGTGGGCCATGGCCACCACCGCCGAGGTGATCTCCATGTCGTCCTGGTTGTCGGGGATTTCGTTGATGAAGCTGCGGTCGATCTTGATGATGTCGATCGGGAACTTCTTGAGGTAGCTCAGCGATGAGTAGCCGGTGCCGAAGTCGTCCATCGCCAGGGTCAGGCCCAGTGCCTTGAGCTCGTCGAGCTGGCGGTGGGTGTCTTCGCTGGCCTCCAGCAGCAGGCCTTCGGTGAGTTCAAGCTCCAGCAGGTGCGGCGGCAGGGCTTCTTCTTTGAGAATACTGTCGATCGAGCTCACCAGCTCCGGGTCGGAGAACTGCTTGGGCGACAGGTTGATGGCCACGTGCAGGTTGCCAAAGCCCTCTTCACGCAACTGCTGGCTCATGCGGCAGGCCTGGCGCACCACCCACTTGCCGATGGGGATGATCAGCCCGGTCTCTTCGGCCACGCTGATGAACTGGTCGGGGCGGATCATGCCGCGCTCGGGGTGGTTCCAGCGCAGCAGCGCTTCCAGCCCCAGCAGGCGGCCGCTGCGCAGGCACAGCTTGGGCTGGTAGAACACCTCCAGCTCGTTCTGGGTCAGGGCGCGGCGCAGGTTGTTCTCGACGAACAGCTTGTAGCTGGCCTCGGCGTTGAGCACCTCGGTGAACACCTGCACCTGGTGCTTGCCGTTGGCCTTGGCCTTGTGCAGGGCAAGCCCTGCGTTCTTCATCAGGGTGGCCGGCTCGCTGCCATGCAGCGGCGCGCAGGCCAGGCCCACGGAGGCGGTGACGTTGATCAGCTGGTTGTCGACGAACATGGGTTTGTCGAGGGTGCGCAGCAGCTGGTGGGCCACGCCCTGGCCGTCCTCCAGCGAGGTGTCGTCCAGCAGCACGGCAAACTCGTTGCTGGCAAAGCGCGCCAGGCTGCCGCCGCTGCTCAGGCTGTTGCGCAGGCGCCGGGCCAGGCTGATCAGCAGCTTGTCGCCGGTCTGGTGGCCGAGGCTGTCGTTGATCCGCTTGAAGTTGTCGATGTCCACCAGCAGCAGGCAGATGGGGCTGGCGCTGTCGCGGGCAAAGCGTTCGTCGAGGTTTCTGATGAACGCCGGGCGGTTGCCCAGGTTGGTCAGGTTGTCGGTGTAGGCCAGGCGCTCGATGCGCTGCTGGGCCAGCTTGGTTTGGGTGATGTCTTCGTAGATGCCGATGTAGTGGGTCAACTCGCGGTTGTCGCCGTACACCTTGGAGATCGACAGCTGGCCCCAGTAGGGTTCGAGGTTCTTGCGCCGGCTCTTGAACTCGCCCTGCCAGCTGTTGCCCATGGCCAGGCTGGACGGCGAGTCGAACAACAGCTCGCTTAAGTTTTCCAGCGCCGGCAGCTCGGCCAGGTGGTGGCCCTGGACTTCATCGGTGCTGTACTGGGTGATGGCGGTGAAGCTTGGGTTGACGTACTCCACCACGCCGTTGCGGTTGACCAGCAGGAAGGCACTGGCGCTTTGCTCCACCGCGCGCTGGAACAGGTGCAGGGCGCTGGCGGCGGTGCGCCGGTTGTGGTTGTTGATGACCTGGGCGAACTGGTCGGCCAGCTCGCCGGCGAAGGCGATTTCGTCGGACTGCCAGGCCCGCGGCTTGCCGTTTTGCTCAAGGCACAGTACGCCGACCACCTGGCCGTCGATGCGGATGCTGGCATCGAGCATGGCGCTGTCGTCGTCGCCGTGCAGCAGCTCGGACATTTCGCGGGTGCGCGGGTCGTGGCTGGCGTTGTGGGCGTCGATGGCGCGGCTGGCGTGCAGGGCTTCGAGGTAGTCGGGGAAGCGGCTGGCGTCGATGGCTTCGGGCAGGCGGTGCTGCTGCTCGCGGCTGTACCAGGCGCTGATCGGCTCCAGGCGCTGGTCGTTCAGATACCAGATGCTGGCGCAGTCGACCTTGTAGATTTCACAGGCGCTCTGGGTGATCAGCTCGGCGGCTTCGAGCAGCGAGTTGCCCACGCTGTAGCGCTGGCGCGCCAGGCGCAGGATGAGGTCTTGCTGGGCGCGTACGCGCTCGAGGTGTTCGAGCTGCTCTTGCTGGGCGTGCTGGTTGAGCTGCAGGGCCAGTTGCAGGCGGTTGTTGCGCGACTCCAGGTCGTTGCCGTCTACCTCGGGGCCTTCGAGCGGCTGGTCGTCGAGCACCGTCAGGTAGCCGCGCAGCAGCTGGCGGCTGTGCTGCTTGTAGCTTTCGCCGACTTCCAGCAGGCGCAGCGGCTCGGGACCGCAGTGCAGGGTGTAGCGCACCCGGTAGTGGCCGCGCTGGGCCAGTTGCAACTGGATCTCGTCATGCAGCTTGTAGCGTGCCTCGGGCTCCATGAGGCTGGCGTAGGGCGAGCTGATCAATGAGCACAGCTCGGCGGCGGGCAGGCTGAATTGCCGTTCGCAGGCCGGGTCGACGTAGAGCATGGCCCAGCTGGCTTCGTTCAGCCGCTCGAAACGCAGCATGCCGAGCCGCGAAGGCACGGGTAGCTGCGTGACGACCTCGGCCGCCACTCGGCTGGCGGCATCGGGTTGGCTTTTCATCGAAGACTCGCTTGAACAAGGCGGTTGGCGCGGCGGGCCACGGGCTATGCGGCGACGCTTTGGGCAAGGTTGCATCATGTCCCGGGGACTGGCAAGCGGCCATGCGTGATGCTGTGTACAGGTTGTCGGCCAAATGGATGGAATCTGTAGGTTGGGTGTTGGATTCCGGGGCCGCGGTGCGGCCCGTTCGCGACACAAGGCCGCTCCTACAGGGAACCGCGATCTCCTTGTAGGAGCGGCCTTGTGTCGCGATGGAGGGCGAAGCCCTCCCAGCTTTTTCAAGGCAAAAAAAGCCCCGCCATGGGGCGGGGTTGAGGTACGAGCGTGGCAGCTCGAAAACGGTGCCGCCCCTGCGCGCAGGGGCGGCTGGTGCAGCGTTACAGCAGCATGGTGCGGATGTCGCCCAGCACGTCGCCCAGGCGCTTGGTGAAGCGCGCGGCGGCAGCGCCGTTGATCACACGGTGATCGTAGGACAGCGACAGTGGCAGCATCAGCTTCGGCTGGAAGGCCTTGCCATCCCAGACCGGCTGCATGGTCGCCTTGGAGACGCCCAGGATAGCCACTTCAGGCGCGTTGACGATCGGCGTGAAGCCGGTGCCGCCAATGTGGCCGAGGCTGGAGATGGTGAAGCAGGCACCCTGCATGTCGTCGGCCGACAGCTTCTTGGTGCGCGCCTTCTCTGCCAGGGCTGCGGCTTCGGCAGCCAGTTGCAGCAGGCTCTTCTGGTCGACGTTCTTGATCACAGGGACCAGCAGGCCGTCCGGGGTGTCCACGGCGAAGCCGATGTGCACGTACTTCTTGCGGATGATGGCCTTGCCGCTTGGCGCCAGCGAGCTGTTGAAGTCCGGCAGTTCCTTGAGCAGGAAGGCGCAGGCCTTGAGCAGCAGCGGCAGCACGGTCAGCTTGACGCCAGCCTTTTCAGCTACGGCTTTTTGCGCAACGCGGAAGGCTTCCAGCTCGGTGATGTCGGCGGAGTCGAACTGGGTCACGTGCGGCACGTTCAGCCAGCTGCGGTGCAGGTTGGCAGCACCGACCTGCATCAGGCGGGTCAGGGCCACTTCTTCCACTTCACCGAACTTGCTGAAGTCCACGACAGGGATCGGCGGGATGCCGGCGCCGCCGGTTGCGCCAGCGGCTGCTGGTGCCTCCTTGGCCTTCTGCATCATCGCCTTGACGTAAACCTGCACGTCTTCTTTCAGGATGCGGCCGTGCGGGCCGGTGGCGGCAACAGCACCCAGCTCGACACCGAATTCACGGGCCAGCTGACGAACCGCCGGGCCTGCGTGAACCTTGGCGTTGTTGCCGGCAGCCGGTGCGGTAGCGACCGGAGCAGGTGCTGCGGCCGGGGCAGCAGCAGCAGCAGCAGGAGCGGCAGCAGCAGGTGCGGCAGCCGGGGCCGGAGCAGCAGCGGGAGCTGCGCCTGCGACTTTCAGCTTGAAGATCAGGTCGCCAGTGCCGACTTCGTCTTCGAGCTTGCACAGGACTTCTTCGACCACGCCGGCAGCCGGCGACGGGATTTCCATGGAGGCCTTGTCGGACTCCAGGGTGATCAGCGACTGGTCGGCTTCGACGGTGTCGCCGACCTTGACCAGCACTTCGATGATCTTGGCCTTGCCCGACGAGCCGATGTCCGGCACGTGGATGTCCTGCACGCTGGCAGCAGCCGGAGCTGCGGCTGGAGCAGGGGCGGCTTCGGCGGCTGGCGCAGGCGCTGCAGCCGGGGCAGCGGCGGCGGCCGGAGCCTCAGGGGCCGCAGCAGCGGCGCCCTCGGCTTCCAGGACCAGCAGCTCGTCGCCTTCTTTCAGGCGGTCGCCCAGCTTGACCTTCAGTTCTTTGATGACGCCGGCCTTGGGAGCCGGGATCTCCATGGAGGCCTTGTCGGACTCCAGGGTCAGCAGGCTCTGGTCAGCCTCGATACGGTCACCGACCTTGACGAACAGCTCGATGATTTCACCTTCACCGCTGCCGATGTCAGGTACGCGAATGAGTTCGCTCACTTAAAAATACTCCTCAGCAGTCCAGTGGGTTGCGCTTGTCCGGGTCGATGCCGAACTTGACGATGGCGTCAGCCACAACCTTGGGTTCGATCTCGCCACGGTCAGCCAGGGCTTCCAGGGCAGCCAGCACCACGAAGTGGCGGTCGACTTCGAAGAAGTGACGCAGCTTCTTGCGGCTGTCGCTGCGACCGTAACCGTCGGTACCCAGGACTTTGAACTCTTTGCTTGGCACCCACTGGCGAATCTGCTCGGCGAACAGCTTCATGTAGTCGGTGGAAGCGATGACCGGACCTTTGCGACCGTTCAGGCACTGCTCGACGTAGGTCTGCTGTGGCTTCTGGCCAGGCTTCAGGCGGTTGGCGCGCTCCACGGCCAGGCCGTCGCGACGCAGTTCGTTGAAGCTGGTGACGCTCCACACGTCGGCGCCGACGTTGAACTCTTCACGCAGGATCTTCGCGGCTTCGCGGACTTCGCGCAGGATGGTGCCGGAGCCCATCAGCTGGACGTGGTGCGCGGCATCGCGGGTTTCTTCTTCGAGCAGGTACATGCCCTTGATGATGCCTTCCTCGACACCGGCCGGCATGGCTGGCTGCTGGTAGGATTCGTTCATCACGGTGATGTAGTAGAAGATGTCCTGTTGCTCTTCGGTCATCTTCTTCATGCCGTCCTGGATGATCACCGCCAGCTCGTAGCCGTAGGTCGGATCATAGGTGCGGCAGTTCGGGATGGTGCCCGCCATCATGTGGCTGTGACCGTCTTCGTGCTGCAGGCCTTCGCCGTTCAGCGTGGTACGGCCGGCGGTACCGCCGATCAGGAAGCCACGGGTACGGCTGTCGCCAGCGGCCCAGGCCAGGTCGCCAATGCGCTGGAAACCGAACATCGAGTAGAAGATGTAGAACGGCAGCATCGGCTGGTTGTGGCAGCTGTACGAAGTACCGGCAGCGATGAACGACGACATGGCGCCGGCTTCGTTGATGCCTTCTTCGAGGATCTGGCCCTTCTTGTCTTCGCGGTAGAACATCACCTGGTCTTTATCGACCGGCTCGTAGAGCTGACCGACCGACGAGTAGATGCCCAGCTGGCGGAACATGCCTTCCATACCGAAGGTACGGGCTTCGTCCGGGATGATCGGGACGATGCGCTGGCCGATGTCCTTGTCCTTGACCAGCTGCGCCAGAATACGCACGAAGGCCATGGTGGTGGAGATTTCGCGGTCGCCCGAGCCGTCCAGGATCGCTTTCAGCGTTTCCAGCGGCGGGGTTGGCACGCTGAAGCTCTTGGCACGGCGCTGTGGCACGAAACCGCCCAGGGCAGCACGGCGCTCGGCCAGGTACTTGGCTTCGGCAGAACCTTCTTCGGGTTTGAAGAACGGCAGGTTCTCGAGGTCGGCATCCTTGACCGGGATGTCGAAGCGGTCACGGAAGTGACGCAGGCTGTCGACGTCGACCTTTTTAGTGTTGTGCGCGGTGTTCTTGGCTTCGCCGGCACCGGTACCGTAACCCTTGATGGTCTTGGCCAGGATGACGGTTGGCTGGTCTTTATGGTTAACAGCCTGGTGGTACGCCGCGTAGACCTTGTACGGGTCGTGGCCGCCACGGTTGAGCTTCCAGATCTCGTCGTCGGACAGGTCTTCGACCATGGCCTTGAGCTCTGGGGTGTTGAAGAAGTTCTCGCGAACGTACGCGCCGTCTTTGGCTTTGTAGTTCTGGTACTCGCCGTCGATGACTTCGTCCATGCGGCGCTGCAGGGCACCGTTGGTATCCTTGGCCAGCAGTGGGTCCCAGAAGCGGCCCCAGACGACTTTGTTGACGTTCCAGCCACCGCCACGGAACACGCCTTCGAGTTCCTGGATGATCTTGCCGTTGCCGCGAACCGGGCCGTCGAGGCGCTGCAGGTTGCAGTTGATGACGAAGATCAGGTTGTCCAGCTTCTCGCGGCCGGCCAGGGCGATTGCGCCCAGGGATTCCGGCTCGTCGCACTCGCCGTCGCCCATGAAGCACCAGACCTTCTGCTTGCCGGCCGGGATGAAGCCGCGGGCTTCGAGGTACTTCATGAAGCGCGCCTGGTAGATGGCCTGGATCGGGCCCAGACCCATCGAAACGGTCGGGAACTGCCAGAAGTCAGGCATCAGCCATGGGTGCGGGTACGAAGACAGGCCGTTGCCGTCCACTTCCTGACGGAAGTTGTTCATCTGCTCTTCGTTGATGCGGCCTTCCATGAAGGCACGGGCGTAAACGCCTGGCGAAGCGTGGCCCTGGAAGAACACCAGGTCGCCGCCGTGTTCATCGGTCGGGGCCTGGAAGAAGTAGTTGAAGCCGATGTCGTACAGCGTGGCGCTGGAGGCGAAGCTCGAGATGTGGCCACCCAGGTCCGAGTCTTTCAGGTTGGTACGCATGACCATGGCCAGGGCGTTCCAACGCACCATCGAGCGAATGCGGCGTTCCATGAACAGATCGCCAGGCATGCGTGCTTCGTGGGTGACAGGGATGGTGTTGCGGTATGGCGTGGTGATGGCATACGGCAGCTGCGAGCCACTGCGGGTGGCCAGCTCGCCCATGCGGGTCATCAGGTAATGAGCGCGGTCTTCGCCTTCTTTGTCGAGGACCGACTCCAGGGCATCCAGCCATTCCTGGGTTTCGATTGGATCGAGGTCTTGCATGGCTTGCTCCAGGGCGGAAAGGCCACCAGAATCGATGGCCTGAGTTTGCGACTGGCCTTATGGGCAGACGTCGTGAATTCTTGGATTACCGGACAGTCATCCGGCGCGGTGTAGTTTTACTACAAATGGTTTCGCATTTCATGCTTTTGCGCGCCATGGGTAGTAGTAAAACTACACAAATGCGACGTTTGGTCGCACTCCGGGTTGTGGAGAAAAACGTTCCTGTTGGTTGGCGGTGTGCCGCGATCGGGTGATTCTTGATGTTTTCAACCAGGTTTTCGCTTTTTTCAGCTATTTACAACTTTTGTATGACAGTCCAACCGTCATTCAGCTGTGTTTTTTCCGCCACAACCCCTCTCTTTCACGCCGATCAAGGATAGACCATGCGCCTGCCTTTGCCGCTCGATCTGCCTGCCACCCTGCAACCGCTGGTCGCCCGCAACCGCCAGTTCCTGGCCGATGCCCTGGCCGCCCACCCGGAATTGACCCCCACTGCCTGGAGCGCCACCCACCAGCAGCAGTTCGACCAGGTGTGCGCGGCCAGCGAGTTCGCCCTCACCCAGGCCCAGCGCACACCGGCGGTGCTGTTCGAGTTGCTGGCCAGCGGCCAGATGGACCGCCCGTTCGCCCCGGGCGAGCTGCGCGGGCAGATAAAAGCCGCAGCCGATGCCGCGCAAAGCGAAGACGAGCTGGCGCGCAACCTGCGCCGCGAGCGCAACCGCCAGCAACTGCGCATCATCTGGCGCGACATTACCCGGCAGGCCGCCCTTGGCGAAACCTGCCGCGACCTCTCCGACCTTGCCGACGCCAGCATCGATGAAGCCTACCAGTGGCTGTACCCGCGCCACTGCCAGCAGTTCGGCACGCCGATGGGCAACCGCAGCGGCCAGCCGCAGCACATGGTGGTGCTGGGCATGGGCAAGCTGGGGGCGGTGGAACTGAACCTGTCGTCGGACATCGACCTGATCTTCGCCTTCCCCGAAGGCGGCGAAACCGAGGGGGTGAAGCGTTCGCTGGAAAACCAGGAGTTCTTCACCCGCCTGGGCCAGCGCCTGATCAAGGCGCTGGACCCGGTGACCGTCGACGGCTTCGTGTTCCGCGTCGACATGCGCCTGCGCCCCTACGGCTCGGCCGGCGCGCTGGTGCTCAGCTTCAACGCGCTGGAGCAGTACTACCAGGACCAGGGCCGCGACTGGGAACGCTATGCCATGATCAAGGCGCGGGTGGTGGCCGGCGACCAGGCGGCCGGCGCGCAGTTGCAGGAGATGCTGCGCCCGTTCGTGTACCGGCGTTACCTGGACTTCTCGGCCATCGAGGCGCTGCGCACCATGAAGCAGCTGATCCAGCAGGAAGTGCGGCGCAAGGGCATGGCCGACAACATCAAGCTGGGCGCCGGCGGCATTCGCGAGGTGGAGTTCATTGCCCAGGCCTTCCAGCTGATCCACGGCGGGCGCGACCTGAGCCTGCAGCAGCGGCCGCTGCTGAAAGTGCTGGCAACCCTGGAAGGCCAGGGCTACCTGCCACCTGCGGTGGTTGCCGAACTGCGCGAGGGCTATGAGTTCTTGCGCTACACCGAGCACGCCATCCAGGCCATCGCCGACCAGCAGACGCAGATGCTGCCCGATGGCGACACTGACCGCGAGCGCATCGCCTACATGCTTGGCTTTGCCGACTGGGCTGGGTTCCACGAACAGCTTATGCACTGGCGCGGGCGTATCGACTGGCACTTCCGCCAGGTGATCGCCGACCCCGACGAGGACGAAGCCGAAGGCGAGCTGGTGGTGGGCGGCGAGTGGTCGCCGTTGTGGGAGCAGGCCCAGGATGAAGAAGCGGCCTGCCGGCAGTTGGAGGAGGCTGGCTTCAAGGCCCCAGCCGAGGCCTTGCGGCGCCTGGCCGCCCTGCGCGTGAGCCCGGCGCTGCGCTCGATGCAGCGCATTGGCCGCGAGCGCCTGGATGCCTTCATCCCGCGCTTGCTGGCCCAGGCCGTGGAACACGCCAACCCCGACCTGGTGCTGGAACGGGTGCTGCCGCTGGTGGAGGCCGTGGCCCGGCGCTCGGCCTACCTGGTGTTGCTTACCGAAAACCCCGGCGCCCTGCGCCGCCTGCTGACCCTGTGCGCGGCCAGCCCGTGGATCGCCGAGCAGATCGCGCGCTACCCGCTGCTGCTCGACGAGTTGCTCAACGAAGGCCGGCTGTTCAGCCCGCCGCTGGCGCCGGAGCTTGCGGCCGAGCTGCGCGAGCGGCTGACGCGCATCCCCGAGGACGACCTGGAACAGCAGATGGAGGCCCTGCGCCACTTCAAGCTGGCCCACAGCCTGCGGGTGGCCGCCTCGGAAATCACCGGCAACCTGCCGCTGATGAAAGTCAGCGACTACCTCACCTGGCTGGCCGAGGCGATTCTCGACCAGGTGCTGGCCCTGGCCTGGCGCCACACCGTGGCGCGCTACGGCCAGCCGCAGCGCAGCGATGGCAGCCTGTGCGACCCGGGCTTCGTGATTGTCGGCTACGGCAAGGTCGGCGGTATCGAACTGGGCCATGGCTCGGACCTGGACCTGGTGTTCATCCACGACGGCGACCCCAACGCCGAAACCGACGGCGCCAAGCCCATCGACGGCGCGCAGTTCTTCACCCGCCTGGGCCAGCGCATCATCCACCTGCTGACCACCCAGACCAACTCCGGCCAGCTGTACGAGGTGGACATGCGCCTGCGCCCCTCCGGCGCCTCGGGGCTGCTGGTGAGTTCGCTGGGCGCCTTCGAGCGCTACCAGCAGGCCGAGGCCTGGACCTGGGAGCACCAGGCGCTGGTACGGGCGCGGGTGCTGGTGGGCTGCCAGCAGGTGGCCGCAGCCTTCGAGGGTGTGCGCGCACGGGTGCTGGGCCAGGCCCGCGACCTCGACAAACTGCGCGCCGAGGTGAGCGAGATGCGCGCCAAGATGCGCGACAACCTGGGCAGCAAGGGCACCGGCGCAGGCCTTGCCGGCAATGCCTTCGAGGCTGGCCAGCCGTTCGATATCAAGCAGGATGCCGGCGGTATCGTGGATATCGAATTTATGGTGCAATACGCCGCTTTGGCCTGGTCCCACGGCCACCCCGAACTGCTGCGCTGGACCGACAACATCCGCATCCTCGAAGAGCTGGAGCAGGCCGGGCTGATGCCCGCCAGCGACGCCGTGCTGCTGCGCGAGGTGTACAAGGCGTTCCGCGCCGCCTCGCACCGCCAGGCGCTGCAGAAGCAGGCCGGAGTGATCGATGCCGGACAGTTCGTCGACGAGCGCCGCGAAGTGCGGCGGGTGTGGGGTGAATTGGGTCTGACGTGAGATTTTGGGGCCGCTGCGCGGCCCTTTCGCGACACAAGGCCGCTCCTACAGGGTAATGCGATCTTCTGTAGGAGCGGCCTTGTGTCGCGAAAGGGCTGCACAGCAGCCCCAAAGGTCCATGTCCCACCACCGGTGGTACACTGTCCGCCACATAGCCTGAATATAAAGAGGGGAGGCCAGGTTGCAGATCAGCCTGCAGCCTCCCCGAATGTTTCTGGATAAAGCATGAGAATACTGATCATTGGCCCCAGCTGGGTCGGCGACATGGTGATGGCGCAGACCCTGTTCCAGTGCCTGAAGCAGCAGCACCCCGAGTGCGCGATCGACGTGCTGGCCCCCGAGTGGAGCCGGCCGATCCTCGAGCGCATGCCCGAGGTGCGCCAGGCCTTGAGCTTCCCGCTCGGCCACGGCGCGCTGGAGCTGGCCACGCGCCGGCGCATCGGCAAGTCGCTGGCCGGCCAGTACGACCAGGCGATCCTGTTGCCCAACTCGCTCAAGTCGGCGCTGGTGCCGTACTTTGCCGGCATCCCCAAGCGCACCGGCTGGCGCGGCGAAATGCGCTACCTGCTGCTCAACGACGTGCGCAAGCTGGACAAGGCCCGCTACCCGCTGATGATCGAGCGCTTCATGGCCCTGGCCTACGCGCCGGGCACCGAACTGGTGCAACCTTACCCGCGCCCGAACCTGCAGATCGAGGCCGCCAGCCGCGACGCCGCCCTGGCCAAGTTCGGCCTGGAGCTGGACCGCCCGGTGCTGGCGCTGTGCCCCGGCGCCGAGTTTGGCGAGGCCAAGCGCTGGCCGGCCGAGCACTACGCGCAAGTGGCCGATGCGATGATTCGCCAGGGCTGGCAGGTGTGGCTGTTCGGCTCGAAAAACGACCACCCG
Source organism: Pseudomonas sp. NPDC089406 (assembly GCF_044900265.1). NCBI lineage: Bacteria > Pseudomonadati > Pseudomonadota > Gammaproteobacteria > Pseudomonadales > Pseudomonadaceae > Pseudomonas > Pseudomonas sp. NPDC089406. Next base: position 113,507 of record NZ_JBJDNC010000004.1, read on the forward strand.
GGTGGCGAGCAGATTCGCGACCGGCTGATCCCGGGCCTGCGTGAAGAGTCGTACAACCTGGCCGGCGAAACCTCGCTGGCCGAGGCCATCGACCTGATGTCCTGCGCCCAGGCGGTGGTGTCCAATGACTCCGGGCTGATGCACGTGGCCGCGGCGCTGAACCGCCCGCTGGTGGCGGTGTATGGCTCGACTTCGCCGGGCTTCACCCCGCCGCTGGCCGATCAGGTCGAGGTGGTGCGCACCGGCATCGAGTGCAGCCCGTGCTTCGAGCGCACCTGCCGCTTCGGCCACTACAACTGCCTGCGCCTGCTGGACCCTGCAAAAGTCATCGCTGCCCTGCACAGCCTGGGCGGGCCGAACCTGATCGATACCGTGGCTGAGGTCGACTGAGTGCGGGTCCTGATTATCAAGACGTCGTCGCTGGGCGACGTCATCCACACCCTCCCGGCGCTCACCGACGCTGCCCACGCCATCCCCGGCATTCGTTTCGACTGGGTGGTGGAAGAAGGCTTCGCCGAGATCCCCAGCTGGCATCCGGCGGTTGACCAGGTGATTCCGGTGGCCATTCGGCGCTGGCGCAAGAACCTTTGGCAAACCCTCAAGAGCGGCGAGTGGAAGGCGTTCAAGCAACGCCTGCGCGAGCGCAAGTACGACCTGGTAATTGACGCCCAGGGCCTGGTCAAGTCGGCCTGGCTGACCCGCTACGTGAAGGCGCCGGTGGCCGGGCTCGACCGTTATTCGGCCCGCGAGGGCCTGGCCAGCCGTTTTTATGACCGGCGCCTGTCGGTTGCGGTCGGCCAGCATGCCGTGGAGCGGGTGCGCCAGCTGTTCGCCCTGGCCCTGGCCTACGACATTCCCGAAGGCCTTGGCGACTACGGCCTGGATCTTGCGCGCCTGCAACTGCCGCCCACCGCGCCCTACGTGGTGTTTTTGCATGGCACCACCTGGGCCACCAAGCACTGGCCCGAGGCCTACTGGCGCGAGCTGGCCGAGCGCATGGGCCGGCGCCAGTTGCAGGTGCTGCTGCCCTGGGGCAACCCGGCGGAGAAGGCCCGCGCCGAGCGCATCGCTCAAGGCTTGAACAACTGCCAGGTACTCCCCAAATTGAACCTGGCAGGGGTTGCCCGCGTACTGGCCGCCGCCAAGGCCTGCGTGGCCGTGGACACCGGCCTCGGCCACCTGGCCGCCGCGCTGGATGTGCCGACCATCTCGCTGTTCGGCCCCACCAACCCTGGTTTGACCGGCGCCTACGGACGCGCCCAGGTTCACCAGGCGAGCAACTTCCCCTGCGCCCCGTGCCTGCAGAAGAAGTGCACCTACAAACCGAGCGCCGAGGACCTGCGCCGGTTCGATCTCAAACGCGAGTGGCCGCTGTGCTTCACTCGCCTGAATCCCGAGCATGTGGCGGGCCGCTTGAGCGCGCTGCTGCTGGCTGAGGATGTTCGTTGATGCAACTGGCTTTCGTGCTCTACAAATACTTCCCCTTCGGCGGGCTGCAGCGCGATTTCATGCGCATCGCCCTGGAGTGCCAGAAACGTGGCCACCAGATCCGCGTGTACACGCTGATCTGGGAAGGTGACATTCCGCCGGGCTTCGAGGTGCTGGTGGCGCCGGTCAAGGCGCTGTTCAACCACCGCCGTAACGAGAAGCTCAGCGCCTGGATGGAAGCGGACCTTGCCAAGCGCCCGGTCGACCGCCTGATCGGCTTCAACAAAATGCCGGGGCTGGACGTGTACTACGCCGCCGATGGTTGCTTTGAAGACAAGGCCCAGACCCTGCGCGGCGGCCTGTACCGCCGCTGGGGCCGTTACCGGCACTTTGCCGAGTACGAGCGAGCAGTGTTCGCCCGCGATGCGCGCACCGAGATCCTGATGATCTCCGAGGTGCAGCAGCCGCTGTTCATCAAGCACTACGGCACCCCTGAGCAGCGCTTCCACCTGCTGCCGCCGGGCATCTCGCAGGACCGCCGGCGCCCGGCAGACGCCGACGCCATCCGCGCGCAGTTCCGCCAGGAGTTCGGCCTGGGCGATGACGACCTGCTGCTGGTGCAGATCGGTTCGGGCTTCAAGACCAAGGGCGTGGACCGCAGCCTCAAGGCCCTGGCGGCCTTGCCTTCGGCGCTGCGCAAGCGCACCCGGTTGATGGTCATCGGCCAGGACGACCCCAAGCTGTTCCAGGTGCAGGCCGCCGCGCTGGGCGTGAGCGAGCAGGTGCAGTTCCTCAAGGGGCGCAGCGACATCCCGCGCTTTTTGCTGGGCGCCGACCTGCTGATTCACCCGGCCTACAACGAAAACACCGGTACCGTGCTGCTCGAAGCGCTGGTGGCCGGCTTGCCGGTGCTGGTGTCGAAGGTGTGCGGCTACGCCCATTACATCGCCGAGGCCGACAGCGGCCTGGTGCTCGACGACCCGTTCGAGCAGGACCAGCTCAACGGCTACCTGCAACGCATGCTCGAAGACGGCCAGGCCCGCGCGGCCTGGTCGCGCAACGGCGTGGCCTTTGCCGACAGCGCCGACCTGTACAGCATGCCGCAGCATGCTGCCGACGTGATCCTGGCCGGGGGGCAGGCATGAAGCTGATATTGGCCGAGCCGTTCAAGCGCCTGTGGGCCGGGCGCGACCCGTTCGAGGCGGTGGAGCAACTGCAGGGCGAGGTGTACCGCGAGCTGGAAGGCCGCCGTACCCTGCGCACCGAAGTCGCTGGCGAGGGCTTTTTCGTCAAGATCCACCGCGGCATTGGCTGGGGCGAGATCTTCAAGAACCTGTTCAGCGCCAAGCTGCCGGTACTCGGTGCCGGCCAGGAATGGCGGGCCATCCAGCGCCTGCACGAAGTGGGCGTGCCAACCATGACCGCCGTCGCCTACGGCGAGCGTGGCAGCAACCCGGCCACCCAGCACTCGTTCATCGTCACCGAAGAGCTGGCACCCACCGTCAGCCTGGAAGACTTCAGCCTGAACTGGCTCAAGCAACCGCCCGAGCCGCGCCTGAAGCACGCGCTGATCGCCGAGGTGGCGAAGATGACCGGCGGCATGCACCGCGCCGGGGTCAACCACCGCGATTGCTACATCTGCCACTTCCTGCTGCACACCGACCGCCCGGTGACGGCGGATGACTTCAAGTTGTCGGTGATCGACCTGCACCGCGCGCAAACCCGCGCGACCATCACCCGCCGCTGGCGCGACAAGGACTTGGCCGCCCTGTACTTCTCGGCCTTGGACATCGGCCTGACCCGCCGCGACAAGCTGCGCTTCCTGCGCGGTTACTTCCGCCAGCCGTTGCGCCAGGTGCTCAAGGACGAGGCGGCGCTGCTGGCCTGGCTGGAGCGCAAGGCGCAAAAACTCTACGACCGTAAACAACGCTATGGGGATGCACTCTGATGGCGGGTTGGACACTGGCGCCAGGCTACGCACACCTGGCGGCGGACTTTGGCAGCATCGATGCGGTGTTCGCCCTGCAGGGCGAGCGCCTGACCCGTGACCCGCTGAGCGAGGTGATTCGCATCCAGCGTGACGGGGTCAATTACTACGTCAAGCGCTACACCGGCGCCGGCAAGCACATGCGCCGCTACCTGGGCCGCCCGCGGATCAAGGCCGAGTGGCAGAACCTCAAGCAGTTCGCCAAGTGGGATATCCCCACCGCCGAGGTGGTGGCCTGGGGCCTGGAGCGCAACGGCCTGGCCTTTGGTCGTGGGGCGATGATCACCCGCGAGCTGCCCAACACCGAGGACCTCTCGGCGCTGGCCGAGCGCAACGACCCACGCTTGAAAGACCGTGCCTGGGTCGAGCATGTCAGCCGCCAATTGGCGCGCCACACGCGGGTGATGCATGACCACCACTTCGCCCACAACGACCTGAAGTGGCGCAACCTGCTGGTGGATGACCAGGGCACGCTGTTCTTCATCGACTGCCCGACCGGCGACTTCTGGCGCGGCTTCATGCTGCGCCACCGCCTGATCAAGGACCTGGCGTGCCTGGACAAGGTCGCCAAATACCACCTGTCGGCGACCCAGCGCCTGCGCTTCTACCTGCAGTACCGCCGGCATGACCGCCTGACCGCCCGCGACAAGCGGCGCATTCGCCAGGTGCTGAGCTTTTTCGAGGGAAGGGAATGACCGACTACCTGGCCGGCGCCGACAAGGCGCTGCTGACCCGCCATGGCCTGGGCGATTTCGAGGCGCTGTGGGCACTGCAACTGGATGCGGTGGACGAGCCCAACACCGGCCGCGGTGGCTGGAGCAGCGTGTTTCGCCTGGAGCTGGAGGGCAAGGGTTACTACCTCAAGCGCCAGAGCGACTACCTCACGCGCACCCTGCACAGCCCGTTCGGCGAGCCCACCTTCGCCCGCGAGTTTCGCAACATCAGCCGCTACCAGAAGCTCGGCATTCCGGCCCTGCAGGCGGTGTTCTACGGCGAGCGCAAGCAGGGCGGCCAGCACCGCGCGGTGCTGCTGACCCGCGCCCTGGACGAATGGACCGACCTCGACCAACTGCTGGCCCAATGGGCGCAACTGCCTGCCGCGCAGCGCCAGGGCATTCTGCAGGCCTGCGGCCTGCTGGCGCACACCCTGCACGGCGCCGGGCAGATGCACGGCTGCTTCTACCCCAAGCACATCTTCCTGCGTGAGCGCCGCGAAGGCTGGCAGGCGCAACTGATCGACCTGGAGAAAACCCGCCCGCTGCTGTTCGGCATGCGTGACCGGGTCAAGGACCTGGAGCCGCTGCTGCGCCGCGCTGCGGTATGGAGCGAAGCTGATGTGCGGGTGCTGCTGGGCGCCTACCTCGGGCAGCCACAAGACAGCGCGGTGGTGGGTACCTGGCTGCAACGCCTGACCCAGCGCCGCCGCCACAAGGAGGGCCGCTGATGCGCCTGTCCGAACTCAAGGCCGCCGGGCGCAGCCCGGCGCTGCCGCTGAGTGTCACCCTGGCCGATGCCGCCGGGCCGGCCGACCTGCAACTGCTGAGCCTGCTGCGGGTGCTGCCGGGCCAGCGCTATGTCGGCGCCGGTATCTGGCGCGGCACCAAAGTGCTGGCCAAGCTGCTGGTGGGCCGCCACGCCGCGCGGCATTTCCAGCGTGAGCTGGAGGGTGCCCGGCTGTTGGCCGGGCAGGGCCTGACCACGCCGCGCCTGCTGGCCGACGGGTTGAAGGAAGGCGAGGGTGGCTGGCTGCTGTTCGAGTTTCTGGAAGACGCCGAGAGCCTGGCCGACGCCTGGGCCAAGGTTGAGCACCTGCCGATGCTGGCCGACGAGCAGCATCAGGTGTTGGGCGAAGCGCTCACGGCGGTTGCGCACATGCACGCCAAGGGCCTGTGGCAGGAAGACCTGCACCTGGACAACCTGCTGCGCCAGCACGGCGAGCTGTACCTGATCGACGGTGCCGGCATCAAGGCCGAAACCCCCGGTCAGCAGCTGTCGCGCCAGCGAGTGCTGGAAAACCTCGGGGTGTTGTTCGCCCAGTTGCCCAAGCGCCTGGAGCCGTTCATCGAAGAGGCGTTGGTGCACTATGTGATGGCCAACGCCGAGCACGCATTGCCGCTGGAAGCCCTGCAAAAGCAGGTGGACAAGGTGCGCAACTGGCGCCTGAAGGATTACCTGAACAAGGCCGGGCGAGAGTGCACGCTGTTCAGCGTCGAGCGCAACTTGTCGGGCCTGCGGGCCATTCCCCGGGGCGAAGTGCAGGCCATGTTGCCGGTATTGCAGCAAGCCGACGCGCTGCTGGAGCAGGGCCACCTGTACAAGACCGGCGGCGCTGCCAGCGTGGCGCGTATCGAGGTCGATGGCCGGCCGCTGGTGCTCAAACGCTACAACATCAAGAACACCGCCCACTGGTTCAAGCGCTTCTGGCGCCCGAGCCGCGCCTGGCATTCGTGGATCGAAGGCCACCGTTTAGGCTTTCTCGACATCGCCACGCCGCGCCCGCTGGCGGTGCTGGAAACCCGCACCCTGGGCCTGCGCAACCGCGCCTACCTGCTCACCGAGTACATCGACGGGCCGGACCTGGCGGCGTGCTTTGCACCCTTCGTCGACAGCGGCGAGGCGCCGGACGAGCAGGTCGAGGCCTTGGTGCAACTGATGCAGCAGCTGATTCGCGAGCGCATCAGCCATGGCGACTTCAAGGGCCACAACCTGTTCTGGGTGAACGGCCAGTGGTCGCTGATCGACCTCGATGCCATGTGCCAGCACGCCACCCAACTGAGCTTCGCCCCGGCCTTCGCCCGCGACCGGGCGCGCTTGCTGCGCAACTGGCCGAGCAGCAGTGCGTTGCATCAGCGGTTGGACAAGGTGCTGCCAAGGTTGGCGGACTGAGCCGTCGCCTTGCTCGATTTCCAAGCGCTGACGCAATTCCTGTAGGAGCGGCCTTGTGTCGCGAAGGGGGCGCGTAGCGGCCCCGGCGATTTTGTATGAGGTCGAGATCCTGGGGCTGCTGCGCAGCCCTTCGCGACACAAGGCCGCTCCTACAGGGACCGCACGGGCTTTAGGTTTGCTCTGTACCTGTAGGAGCCGGCTTGCCGGCGATGAGGCCGGTACAGCCAACCCAAAAGGGTCTGCGTCAACCCGGCAGTGCCAACCACTCGCTGCTACGCCCCGCCTGGCGCACGCGGATGCGCCATTGTTCATCCACCTTGCGCAGCACCGCCCACACCTGCACCGGGCTCGCCGGCACTTGCAGGTGATAGCGCCCAGGCAGCAAATGCCGGCGTACCGGCAGGCACCAGTCGCCCACTCGCAATTGCAGTTGCCCGCCTTCATCGAACAGGGCTTCTTCACCATTAACCGCAGTGGCCCCCGGCGTTGCCGGAAGTTGGCAGCTTTCAAGCAACTGCCGCAGGTCCGGCAGCCCGTCATGCCATAGCAGGGGCGAGTCCACCACCCACTCACCCTCGGCTTGCCGGCGCAGCGGCAGCTTGAGGTAGGCGTCCGGCTGGCGCGGGTCGATGGCCCGCCAGCGCTGGCCGTCGAAGGCTACTTGATAGTGGCGGCCCAGCTTGTCGCGGATGAAGTACTGGGTCAGGCCCGGTTCGGGTGCGACCATTTCATAGATCACATCCCCTTGCGGGCCGATGTTGCGCAGGCGCAAGCGGCTGACCTCGGGCTTGGCCACATAGTGGTCGGCCAGCGGCGCCGGTGGCGGGTGCGGCAAGCCGCGAAAGGCCCGGCGCAATACGGCGGAACCGGCATAACTGTTGATGCCGTCCACCGTGTGGCTGAGGGCGCCCAGCGCATGGTGCAGGGCCGCTTCGCGGTCTTCGTGGTGCATCGCCTCGAAGCCGTCCCAGATGCAGATGGCCGCACGCCCGAAGGCCAGCGCCGAGAGCGCCGGGTGCGGCAGCACCAGCCCCACCAGGTCGAGCAGCAGGCGCAGGGCATTGACCCCGGCCTGGCCGATCAGTTCGCGGTTGCTGCTGCTGCCGGCATCGACCTCGGCCAGCAGTGCCTGGACTTCGGCGCGGTACAGCGCGCTGAACAGTTCACCTTCGATGGCGGGAGTATCCAGTTCCGGCCCCAGGCGGCCCTTGCTCAGCAGTTTGTCGATGTACGCGGCGTTGGCCAGTGGCATGCGTTCGCTCACATAGTCACGCAGCGCCTTGTCGGCGCGCAGCGCTTTGAGCAGCGCCCGGGTGTTGCGATAGTCGCGCCACGGGCGGCGGTCGGGTGCATCGGGGGTATACAGCAGCAGGGCCGGCCGCCCGGCCTCGGTGCTGTTGATCAGCAGCACACCCTGTAGCGTATGGCCCTGGATCACCAGTTGCTGCACCGCCAGCCGTGGCACCGCGGTTTGGCCAGGCAGGCCAAGGGTGGCCAGTGCCCAGTGGTAGCTGCGCTCGAAGGGGTCTGCTTGCAGGTGGCCGGCATACCGGGCCTTGACCAGTTCGGCGTGCATCAGTGCGCGCTTGACCAGTGCATAGGCCCATTGGCGCCAGCGGCCTTCGGGGGCATCGAGCAATTGCCTGCGCAGGTGGCGTTGGTAGCCGCTGCCGGCGTCCAGCTCGCGCACCATGGCCTTGACCCGCTGCGCGCTGAGGCTGGGCAGTGGCGTACCGTCCTTGTGCAACACCCGCGCGGTCAGCCAGTAGTCGGTGTCGAACCAGGCAATGTTGTACAGGGCCAGCTCATCGAGGCGGTAACTGGCCGCAACGAACTCGACGGTACCGCTTGGGCGCGGCAGGTTGGAGACCGCAATGTAGGCCGAGGGCAGCAAGGGGTTCAGCAGCGGGCCGACCTGCCGGGCAAGGGTGACGCTGACCTGGATGTCCTCGGGCGCAAGGTTCAGCCCGGGGTCGCGGCGCAGGCGTTCGCGCAGGCGCAGGCGTACCCAGCCCAGCAGCGTGTCGCGCTGGCGGAACTGCTCCAGGGTGAGAATGCCGGGGGCGGCGGCCTGGGTGATGGCCGCCGCCAGCGCCTGCAGGGTCTGCATGACATGGCTCAAGGCCTGGGGCGTGGCGGTTTGCTGCCAGGCCGGCAGGTTCTTCTCCAGCAGCAGTGCGTTGCGGGTGCTTAGTGCGTGGCGGCTGTCGATCACCGGGGCAAGGTCCAGCGCTTGTGCAAGCGCCGTGCTCAGGGCCTCAAGGTCAGGCGCTACACCGTGCTGCCAGGCAGTGTTCCAGGCCAGGGCCAGGCGTTGTTGCTGCACGTCGATCACGGCCTGTGCCTGGTACTCCACCAGGTCTTCGTCGAAATGCTCGTAGCGTAGCCGGTCTGCGTGGCGAACCTGCTCGCGGCCCTGCTCGTCGCTGAGCAAACCCAGCAACGGCTGGCCTTGCACAGGGTCTTCGAGGCGCTCGCACAGCTCAAGGTGCAGTTCGGCCAGGCTGGCAAAGGCCTCGACACCATTGCCCAGGCTGCACAGCAGCACCTTGCCAGTGGCTTGCGCGGGGTCCGCTGTGCTGCCCGTGGAGGCGCCGGCAACCAGTACCAGCAGCCCCGGGACCTGTAGCCTGCGGTTGGGGCTGAGGGTGCTGAATACAGGGCGGAAGATTTGCGGGCGGGATGGCGCAGGCAGGTGATTGCGTTGCCAGTCCAGCGGCAGCTCCAGGCAGGTGCGCAGCAAGCTGATGTGATCGTCGTGCAAGGTCTGGTCGGCCAGGCGCAGGTCGATTTCTGCCTGCAATTGCTGGCGGCGGATGGCTTGCAGTTGCTGCTGGCGTGAGCGCCCTATAGGTGCCGTGTCGCTCCAGAAACCGGCCAGGGCGCTGAACAGCTGCTGGCGCATCTGCGGTGCGGGCAGCTCTGGCTGCAAGCGTGGCTGGCCCTGTTGCAGGTCGCTGAGTTGGCGGTCGAGGTCTTCGAGGCGTTGCAATGCAGTCATGGTCGGGCTCCGTGTGGGGGGGAGCCGGACCATGCCCTGGCCTTGCAAGGGTGCGGTGGTAGCCGGCTATCGCCGCCAGAAGCCGCTCAGGCCCAAGGCCGCCGAAACCCCCAGCCCGACCCAGGCCAGCACATCCCAGGCGCCATCGCCCAGCAGTGCGGCGAACAGCCCGGCGAGGCTAAGCGCGGCCACCAGCGTCGGCCAGGCGAAGATCCTGCGGGTGCTTTGCGATTTGTGGCTCATGCCCGCGCCTCCCTGGGCCGGCGCTGCTTGCCCCACCACAGGTACAGGCCGCTGCCGAGCACGATGATGGTCAGCAGGTCGAGCACCGCCCAGAGCACCTGCATCGGCCGGCCGCCATAGTCGCCGAAGTGCAGCGGCTGCGACAGGCCCATGGCATCCATGTACCAAGGGCGTTCGCCGACCGCAGTGACGGCCAGGGTGCGGGCGTCGATCAGTACCGGGGTGAACAGGTGCGAGGTCAGCGGTGTGCTGCCGTTCATGAACACCGCGTAGTGGTGCTCGCTGGAAAAGCGCGTGCCGGGGAAGGCGATGAAGTCCGGGCGCATGCCGGGGGCGGCCTGTTCAGCGATCTGCAGCAGCTGGGTGGCCGGTGCGCGCTCAGTGAGCGGCGGCGCCTCGCGGTAGGGCGCGACCATGGCGGCCAGGCTGTCGTTGCGCCAGGCGGCGATGACCAGGTCGGACAGCGCGCTGACCACCCCGGTAACGCCCACCACCAGCGCCCAGCTCAGCGTCACCACGCCGATCAGGTTGTGCAGGTCGAGCCAGCGTAGCCGTGATGATTTTTCGTGGCGCACGGTGGCGAACTTCAGGCGGCGCATGAAGGGGGCGTAGAGCACCGTGCCGGAGATGATCGCCATCACGAACAACAGGCCCATGAAGGCCAGCAGCAGCTTGCCGGGCAGGCCTGCGAACATGTCCACGTGCAGGCGTAGCATGAGCATCATGAAGCCGCCGTTGGCGGCCGGCATGGCCACCGCTTCGCCAGTGCGGGCGTCGAGCATGAAGGTGTACGAGGCGTTGGGCTCGGTGCCGGCAGTGGCGGCAGTGATCGCCAGCACGCCGTCGGGCTCGTCCTTGTCGAAACCGAAGTACTGCACCACCTCGCCCGGGCGGTGCTCCTCGGCCTTGAGCACCAGTTGCTGCAGGTCCAGGTGCGGGGTGCCGGCGGGCATCTGGCGCAGCTCGGCGGCATCGCCCAGCAGGTGTTCCAATTCGTGGTGGAAGATCAGCGGCAGGCCAGTCAATGCCAACAGCAGCAGGAACAGCGTGCAGACCAGGCTGCTCCAGGTGTGGATGAAGGACCAGCGGCGGATGGTTTGGCTTTTCATCAGGGTTCAGCCTTTGTTTTACGCAACGCCATCGCAGGGCAAGCCCGCTCCCACGTATGAAAACGTGGGCGCGGGCTTGCCCTGCGATGGGCGTTTACCACTTGTAGGTGGCGCTGGCGACGACGCTGCGCTGGTCGCCGTAGTAGCAGTAGAAGCCGTCGCAGGTGGAAATGTAGTCCTTGTCCAACAGGTTGGTGGCGTTGAGTGCCACCGAGGCGCCTTTCAGGCTGTTGTCCAGGCGGCCGAGGTCGTAGTGCACGGACGCATCGAACACGGTGTAGGCCTTGGCCTTGCCCAGCCAGGTGTTGCCTTGGTCACCGTAGGTATTGCCGGTGTAGCGCGCGCCGGCACCGATACCGAAGCCGTCGAGCACCCCGCTGTGCCAGGTGTAGTCGGCCCACAGCGAGGCTTGCTGGTTGGGCATCAGCTGCAGGCGGTTGCCTTTGTACTGGCCGTCCTGCACTTCGGATTTGGCCAGGGTGTAGGCGGCGATCACCTTGAGGTTCTCGGTGACGTCGGAGGTGGCTTCGAGCTCGAGGCCGCGGACCTTCACTTCGCCAGTCTGGCTGGTGATCGGGGTGCTGCCGACGAAGCTGGTGACCGAGACGTTCTTCTGGGTCAGGTCATATACCGCAGCACTGAGCAGGGTGTTGGAACCCGGTGGCTGGTACTTGATGCCCAGTTCCCACTGCTGGCCTTCGGTCGGCTTGAGCGAACTGGTCGAGGTGACGTCGGCCTTGCTGGTGGGCTGGAACGACTCGGCGTACGACAAGTAAGGCACGAAGCCCGAGTCGAACACGTAGCTGATCGCCGCGTTGCCGCTGAACTTGCGATTGAGCTGGCTGTTGTCGGAGTTGTCCTTGACGAAGTGGGTGTCGGTCTTCACCCAGTCCTGACGGCCACCCAGGGTCAGGCGCCATTTGTCGAGGGCCATCTGGTCCTGGATGTACAGGCCGGTCTGGCGGGTTTTCTGGTCGTAGTCGTAGAACGCGTCGGAACGCGGTGGGCGGGTGATGGGGGCGCCGGTTACCGGGTTGTTCACATTGATGTTCGTCGCGTTGCCGAAGATCGCCGTGTAGTTGTTGTTCATGCGCTGGTGGTCCAGGCCGAGCAACAGGGTGTGGTTGACGGCACCGGTGCTGAAGTCACCTTGCAAGTTGTTGTCGACGGCGAACTGGCTGATGTCTTCGTCGACGTTGGTGGTGCCGCGGCCGGTGTTGCCCTGGTCGTCCACCACATAGCCGAGGGCTGCGAAGGCTGGAATGTAGCTGCGCACGGTGACGGTCTGGAACGCCAGGTCCGACTTGGTATAGCGCAGGTTCTGACGGAACTGCCAGACATCGTTGATACGGTGCTCGAACGCGTAGCCCAGTGCGTAGTAAGTGCGGTCGTAGAAATCGTAATCCGGGTCGCCGAGGTTCTTGTGGTGGGAGATCTTGCCGAATGGCATGTCGATCTTGGTGCCCTGGATCGGATAGAACTGGCTGGTGACGCCGGTATCGTCGCGGGTGAACTGGCTGAGGAAGGTCAGCGAGGTGTCGTCGTCGATGTTCCAGGTCAGGCTGGGGGCGATGTTGTAGCGTTTGTTCTCGATATGGTCGATTTGCGTGTCGCTGTCGCGTACCACACCGCTGACGCCATAGAGGAACTGGCCCTGGTCGTCGATCTTGCCGGTGCTGGCGAAGTTGATCTGGCGGTGGTTGTCACTGCCGTACTGCACTTCGATTTCGTGGGCGCTTTCGGCTTGCGGGCGGCGGCTGACCATGTCCAGCAGGCCGCCGGGCGGGGTCTGGCCGTAGGTCGAGGAGGCCGGGCCGCGCAGCAGCGCCAGGCGGTCGAGGTTCCAGGTTTCGGCTTTGGGGTTGGCGTACACGCCGCGTGGCAGCGGCAGGCCGTCGAGGAACTGGGTCGGCTCGAAGCCGCGCACGCGCATCCAGTCGTAGCGGGTGTCGCTGCCGTAGCTGGCGGAGACGATACCCGGCATGTAGCGCACGGCATCATCCAGGCTGTGCACGCCGCGGTCTTTCATTTGTTGGCGGGTGGCGACCGAGATCGAGCGGGGGGCCTCGACCAGCGCGGTGTCGGTCTTGCTGCCGACTGCGGTGCGCTTGGCCAGGTAGCCGTCTACCGGGCCCCAGGCGCTTTCGCTGTCACTGCTGGCATTGATGCTGGTTTCCGGCAGGGCCAGGCTGCCGTCGGGGACGGCCACCAGGCTGTAGCTGCCGGCGCTGCCCTGTTGCAGTTGCAACCCGGTACCGCGCAGGGCCGCCTGCAAGGCACTGACGCCGTTGTACTGGCCCTGGACTGGCGCCGAGGTACGGCCGCTGGCCAGTGCCGGGTCCAGTGCCAGGGCGATGCCGGCCTGGCTGGCGATCTGGTTCAGGGTGCTGGCCAGGGGGCCGGCGGGCAGGTCGTAGGCGCGCACCGCGGACTGTTCGGCGGCGAACAGGGTGGTGCTGGCAAGCGGGGTGGCCAGGCCGATGGCCAGGGCCATCAGGCTGGGGCGAAGCAAAGCATCAACGGCACGGGACATGGCGCGTCTCCTCGACGAATATGTGCTGGTTGCTTCCTTGCCGAGTGAGATTGGGAAAGTGACAGGGGTGGTGGTAAGAAATTTCTGATTTTTTGTGAGGTGAGGCTGAGGGCCTCATCGCCGGCACAGGCGAATGCTGGCACCGGCTGTGCCGGTGATCGCCGGCAAGCCGGCTCCTACAGGATCGCGCGAAGCCTGAACCAAGCGCCGTACCTGTGGGAGCGGCTCATCGCGCGAATCGATGCGTATCAGCGGGCGCTGACGGTGACCCACCATTGCGTGTGGCGCTCGATCTTCACCGGCAGGGCCGGCAGCAGCGAGGCCAGGGCCAGGTCGGTGTCGGTCAGCGGGAAGCTGCCGCTGACGCGCAGGTCGGCGACCTCGTCGGTTACGCCCAGATGGCCGTTGCGGTACTGGCCGAGAGTGCCCAGCAGGTCTTTCAGGCGTACGTTGTCGACCACCAGCATGCCGCGGGTCCAGGCGTCGGCGCCTGCCGCTACCGGCTCCACCGGGCCCAGGCCATCGGCGCTCATCAGCACCTGGCGGCCTTCGCTGAGTACCTGTTCGTCGCCGCTGTTGTGCGGTTTGGCCGCCACTTGCGACTGCAACACTTCAAGGCGCGTGCCGGCGGCCTCGCGCTTGACCAGAAAGCGCGTGCCCAGCGGGCGCAGGCGGCCGTCGGTGGTGCGCACCTGCAGCGGGCGCGGGTCCTGGTGGCCGGTTTCGACCGAAATCTCGCCCTGGTGCAGCACGATCACCCGTTCATCGCCCTGGTAGTTGATGTCCACTGCGGTGTGGGTGTTCAGGCTGAGCAGGGTGCCGTCTTCCAGGCGCAGGGTGCGCAACTCGCCGGTGCCGGTGCGCTGGTCGGCCAGCCAGTAGCTGGCCGAGAGGCTCGGCAGCCCGGCCCAGGCCAGCAGGCCGCCGAGCACCAGCATGCCGGTCAACCCGCCGAGGCGCTGGCGCATGCCGCTGCGCGATTGCAGCAGGGCGTTGCGCGCAGGGCCGGCGGCGGCGTTGACGCGCTGGTCGAGCAGCCCCAGTTGCAGCCAGGCGCGGGCGTGCTCTTCGTGGGCAGCGTGCCAGCGCATGAATTCGTTGCGTTCGTCCGGGGTGCCGCTGCCCTGGTCCAGGCACAGCTTCCAGGCAATCGCCGCTTCCAGCACCTGGCTGGAAACCGGGGCGTTGCTCATGTCGGCTCACCGTACAGGGCGATGTAGCACTGGCGCATGCCTTGAGCGATGTACTGGCGCACCCGGGAAACCGACACCCCCAGGCGTTCGGCGATTTCGGCGTGGCCCATGGCGTCCAGGCGGTTGTGCAGGAAGGCGGCGCGGGCCTTGCTCGACAGCTTGCCGAGCAGGCGGTCGATGGCCTTGAGGTCTTCGAGGATCAGGTACTGCAGCTCGGGCGAGGGGTGTTCGGCTTCGGGCAGCAGGGCCAGCTCGCTCAGGTAGGCCTGCTCGAGGGCGGCGCGGCGGAAGTGATCGAACAGCAGGCCCTTGGCCACGGCGACCAGGAACGCGCGGGGTTCGCGGGGGGCGTCCAGGCGATCGCGGCCGAGCAGGCGCACGAAGGTGTCCTGGCTCAGGTCCTCGGCACGTTGGCGGCAGGCGGTACTGCGCTGCAGCCAGGCCAGCAGCCAGCTGCGGTGGTCGCGGTACAGCGCTCCGACCAGATCGGCGTGTGGGCTGTGTGCGGGGGTCAAGGCCGCCTCCCGAAAAGAATGCGTTAACTAACGATAATTATTCGCGATTCTGGCAGAGGCAGGGGTGGGGATGCAATTGACGCTTATCGGATTGCCATCATCAAAGGGCAGGCATTGCAGGCGCGCCGCGCCCTTTGTAGGAGCGGCCTTGTGCCGCGAAAGGGCTGCGCAGCAGCCCCGGCGATTTTGCATGAGACCGAGATCCTGGGGCTGCTGCGCAGCCCTTTCGCGGCACAAGGCCGCTCCTACAGGTTCCGGGGTTGTCCGGCATGATGTTACAGCCCGTGGTTCTGCACCTTGCGTCGGCGCCACTGCTTGAGGCGCTGTTCCAGTTGCAGCGGGCTGTCGAGCTGCTGGCGGCGGGCCTGGCTGAACAGGATCAGGGCAAGCTCTGCGGTTACCTGGGCGTCGGCGCTGGCGTGGTGGCGGGCTGCCACTTCCAGGCCGAAGCGGGCGATCCAGTCGTCCAGGCCGGCTTCGCGCAGCACGGTGTCGGGGTTGAGCAGCGGGGCCAGTTCGGCTACGTCGATGAAGGTGTGCTGCAGGCGCAGGCCCAGGCTGTCCTTCAACGCGCGGGCCAGCATGCGTTGGTCGAACGGGGCGTGGAAGGCCAGCACGGGACTGTCGCCGATGAACGCCATCAGCTCCAGCAGCGCCTCGGCGGGGTCTGCACCTGCGGCCAGGGCGCTGGGGCCCAGGCCGTGGATCAGCACGCTGGCGTTGGTTTTTTGCTCGGGGCGATGCAGGGTGCGCTCGAACGGGTGGCCGAGGTCGATGGCACCGTCCTCGATGGCCACCGCGCCAATCGACAGTACCTGGTCGCGGTTCAGGTTCAGGCCACTGGTTTCGAGGTCCAGCACCACCCAGCGCTGTTCGCGCAGCGAGCACACCGCCAGTGGCGCCGGGGCGGGCAGGGCCTTGATGCGCTGGCGCAGGGTGTCGGGCAGTTCGGGGGCGGGTGGGCGCAGCCAGGCGAGCAGGTTCATAGCTGGTACCGCAGGGCCAGGCTGGCTTGCAGGCGCTGGGCCTGGCGCAGCGACTCGCGCAGGATGCGCCGGTCGAGGTGGTTGAGGCTGTCCGGGTCGAGGCGGTTGGAGTACGGCAGGTTGTCGCGGGTCTGGCGCTGGTGCTGCTGCATGCGGGTTTGCTGGATGAAGTGGTAGGCCTCTTCATAGGCGGCGCCGTCCAGCGGCTCGATCACGCCCTTGGTGATCAGCTGGCGCAGGCGCTCCAGGGTGTTGCAGGCGCCGATGCCGTTGGCCAGGGCCAGCAGCCGCGCGCCGTCGACGAAGGGCGTCAGGCCCTGCACCTTGAGGTCGAGGGTGGCGGCCTTGTCATCGCCCTGGCGGGTCAGCACGAACTCGCGCAGGCGCCCCACCGGTGGGCGCTGGCGCAGGGCGTTGTCGGCCAGCATGCGCTGGAAGATGCGGTTGTCGGCCACCTGCTCCAGCAGGGCGCGGCGCAGTTGCTCGCAGCCCTGCTCGTCGCCCCACACCACCCGCAGGTCGAAATAGATGCTCGAACCCAGCAGGTTCTCGGGGCTGGCTTCACGCACGAAGCCTGCAAAGCGGCGCGCCCACTCGCTGCGCGACAGGCACAGCTCGGGGTTGCCGGCCATCACGTTGCCCTTGCACAGGGTGAAGCCGCATTGGGCGAGGTTGTGGTTGATGTGCTGCGCCAGGGGCAGCAGTTTGGCGCGGATAGCATCGGCCTCGGCGCTGCTTTGCGCCTCGAACAGGATGCCGTTGTCCTGGTCGGTGTGCAGGGTCTGCTCGCGGCGCCCTTCACTGCCGAAGCACAGCCAGCTGAACGGCACGCCGGGGTCGCCGCGCTCGGCAATGGCCAGCTCGATCACCCGGCACACGGTGTGGTCGTTGAGCAGGGTGATGATCTGGGTGATCTGGGTGGACGAGGCGCCGTGGGCGAGCATGCGCTCGACCAGTTGGCCGATCTCGCCGCGCAGCGACACCAGGCTGTCCAGCCGCGGGGCATGGCGGATGGTGCGCGCCAGGTGCACCAGGTCGACCCGTTGCAGCGAGAACAGGTCGCGCTCGGAAATCACCCCGCACAGGCGCTGGTTGTCCACCAGGCACACGTGGGCGATGTGCCGCTCGGTCATCGCCATGGCGGCATCGAAGGCGCTGGCCTGGGGGCTCAGGTGGAACGGCCGGGCGGTCATGTAGCGCTCGATCGGCGCAGTCAGCTCGGCGCTGGCATCGGCCACCACCTGGCGCAGGTCGCGCAGGGTGAAGATGCCGAGGGGGGCGCGCTCCGGGTCGACGATGACGATGCTGCCGACCTGCTGCTCGTGCATCAGGCTGACGGCTTCGCGCAGCGGGGTGTCGGGGCTGCACACCACTGGGTGACGCAGCGCCAGTTCGCCCAGCGGGGTGTTCAGCGAGTACTGGGTGCCGAGGGTTTCGACGGCGCGCTGGCGCACCTGCTGGTTGACCTGGTCGAGCAGGCTGCTGACCCCGCGCAGGGCGAAGTCGCGAAACACTTCGGACATGGAGAACACGCGAATGAACGCGGCCTTATCCAGTTGCAGGCAGAAGGTATCCTCGCCGGCCAGGTGCTCGGTGCGGGTGGCCCGCTCGCCCAGCAGGGCGGCCAGGGGGAAGCACTCGCCACCGGCGATTTCGAAGGTGGTCTCGGTGCCGGGGCGGGTGACGTGCTGGCGCTCGCCCACCACGCGGCCCTGCTTGACGATGTAGAAGTGCTCCACCGGGCCGTCGGCGGGCTTGATGATGCTTTCCCCGCTGGCATAAAAGCGCAGCTGGCACTTTTCCACCAGGTAGGCCAGGTGCCCCTGTTCCATCTGGTTGAACGGCGGGAAGCGCTGCAGAAACTGCAACGTGCCCTGGATGTTCTGCAGTACCGCAGTCCTGCCGGCCTGGGTGTAGGCGTCCTTTTTGCTCATGAAGCTGACCGTATCGCTACGCCGAACTATATATATCTATCTATAGGGCTCGGCTTTGTTGTTCTGGCCCCCATGGTCGGCTGGCCGGTGGGCGGTGCCCATTGGACGTAAGTCTAGAAATGCAGCTGTCAAATTGCCGACGAAAGGTAGGCCGGCTAGCCCGGCTTTTGCGGTCCAACCGCGTGAGCGAGATATTTTTGACGAGATGGCCATGGTTGAGCATGACGATATTCTGAGTGACGCCGAGCGTGCGGCGTTGGCTGTGGTCAGTGCACCCGTGCCGCCGAGCCCGATCGTGCTGGTGGTGGATGACAACCCGGTGACCAGCGAGGCGCTGCGCCTGTACCTGAAAAGCCGGGGCATCGAGTGCATGAGTGCCGATGGCGCCCAGGAGGCGATGTTCAAGCTGCATTACGAACCGCGCATTGCGCTGATGATCACCGATTTGCGCATGCAGCCCAGCGATGGCATTGACCTGATTCGGCAGATTCGCGAGTCGGAACGGGCGGCGTTGTCGATCATCGTAGTGTCGGGCGACACCGATGTGAAAGAGGCGGTGGACGTGATGCACCTGGGGGTGGTGGATTTTCTGCTTAAACCGGTGGACCTGGGCAAGTTGCTGGGGTTGGTGCGCCGGGAACTGAAATTGGAGTGAGGCAAAAAGCATCGCCGGCAAGCCGGCTCCTACAGGGTTTGATGTAGGAGCCGGCTTGCCGGCGATTGGCTTTGACGCGGTTTACTGCGCGTTGCGCGCCTTGAACTCGCGGCGACGGCGGTGCAGCACCGGCTCGGTGTAGCCGTTCGGTTGCTTGGCGCCTTCGATCACCAGCTCGATGGCGGCCTGGAACGCGATGTTGTCATCGAAGTTCGGCGCCATCGGGCGGTACTGGGCGTCGCTGGCGTTCTGCTTGTCCACCACAGCGGCCATGCGCTTGAGGCTTTCGAGCACCTGCTCCTGGCTGACCACGCCGTGGCGCAGCCAGTTGGCCAGCAACTGGGCCGAGATGCGCAGGGTGGCGCGGTCTTCCATCAGGCCGACATCGTTGATGTCCGGCACCTTCGAGCAACCCACGCCCTGGTCGATCCAGCGCACCACGTAGCCGAGGATGCCCTGGGCGTTGTTGTCCAGCTCGTTGCGGATCTCGTCGGCGGACCAGTTGGTGTCGGCAGCCAGCGGGATGGTCAGGATGTCGTCCACCGACGCCGGGGTGCGCGCAGCCAGCTCGCGCTGACGGGCCTGTACATCCACCTTGTGGTAGTGCAGGGCGTGCAGGGTGGCGGCGGTCGGCGACGGTACCCAGGCGGTGTTGGCACCGGCCAGCGGGTGGGCGATTTTCTGCTCGAGCATCGCGGCCATCAGGTTAGGCATGGCCCACATGCCCTTGCCGATCTGCGCGCGGCCTTGCAGGCCGGTGGCCAGGCCCACGTCGACGTTGTTGTTCTCGTAGGCGCCGATCCACTTCTCGTTCTTCATGGCGCCCTTGCGCACCACGGCGCCGGCTTCCATCGAGGTGTGGATTTCGTCACCGGTGCGGTCGAGGAAGCCGGTGTTGATGAACACCACGCGCTCGGCGGCGGCCTTGATGCACGACTTGAGGTTGACCGTGGTACGGCGCTCCTCGTCCATGATGCCGACCTTGACGGTGTTGCGCTGCATGCCCAGCAGGTCTTCGACGCGGCTGAAGATTTCCGCGGCGAAGGCCACTTCTTCCGGGCCGTGCATCTTCGGCTTGACGATGTACACGCTGCCCTGGCGGGTGTTCTTGCGGCTGGTGTTGCCGTTGAGGTTGTGCAGGGCGATCAGGTTGGTGAACAGGCCGTCCTGGATACCTTCGGGGATTTCGTTGCCCTGGGCGTCGAGGATCGCCGGGTTGGTCATCAGGTGGCCAACGTTGCGCACGAACAGCAGCGAGCGGCCGTGCAGGGTGACGCTGCCGCCGTTGGGCGCGGCGTACTCGCGGTCCGGGTTCATGGTGCGGGTGAAGGTCTTGCCGCCCTTGCTCACGCTCTCGGCCAGGTCGCCCTTCATCAAGCCCAGCCAGTTGCGGTAGACGATGACCTTGTCGTCGGCATCGACCGCAGCGACCGAGTCTTCGCAGTCCATGATGGTGGTCAGCGCCGATTCCATCAGGATGTCTTTGACGCCGGCGGCGTCGGTGCTGCCGACCGGGGTGCTGGCATCGACCTGGATTTCGAAGTGCAGGCCGTTGTGCTTGAGCAGCACGGCGGTGGGGGCTGCGGCATCGCCACGCAAGCCGATCAGCTGGGCGTCGTCACGCAGGCCGCTGTTGCTGCCGCCCTTGAGGGCGACCACCAGCTTGCCGGCTTCGATACGGTAGCCGGTGGAATCGACGTGGGAGCCGGCAGCCAATGGAGCGGCCTGGTCGAGGAAGGCGCGGGCGAAGGCGATGACCTTGTCGCCACGCACCTTGTTGTAACCCTGGCCTTTTTCGGCGCCGCCTTCATCGCTGATGGCGTCGGTGCCGTACAGCGCGTCGTACAGCGAGCCCCAGCGGGCGTTGGCGGCGTTCAGGGCGAAGCGGGCGTTCATCACCGGCACCACCAGCTGCGGGCCGGCCATCACGGCGATTTCTTCGTCGACGTTCTGGGTGGTGGCCTGGAAATCGTCGGCTTGTGGCAGCAGGTAGCCGATTTCCTGGAGGAAGCTTTTGTAGGCGGCGGCGTCGTGGGCCTGGCCTTGGCGTGCCTGGTGCCAGGCATCGATCTTGGCTTGCAGCTCGTCGCGCTTGGCGAGCAGGGCTTTGTTCTTGGGGGCGAGGTCGTTGATGATTTTCTCTGCCCCGGCCCAGAACGCATCGGCCTTGAGGCCGGTTCCAGGGATCGCTTCGTCGTTGACGAAGTCGTACAGGGCCTTGGCGACCTGAAGGCCACCGACTTGAACGTATCCAGTCATTGCTTGCCTCACCTTTGCTCAGCTATTTCGCTTTCGCGCATCGTATTAAGCCTGTAGCGCTTCTCTAAACACGGCCAGTGCGTGCCCTGAAGGGCGGCTGGGTGCGGCTCGCCAGGCAGGCTGGCGGGCGTTTGGCGTATTTTCACAGGCGCCTTGGCAGACATCCAGACGACGTTTTGTAGTCCGCGCCGGCGCATACTACATGAAGCAGCAGGCAGGTGAACATCAGACTAAAAGCGTCGCCGCGCGACCGGTTGGTCGCATGGGGTCACGCTGGGAAGCGGTATGTTCGCAAAAAATAGGTGGATTGTTCCAGATAAATCTTGAAACAGTACACGATTGGCCGCGCGGACTGCCCTGCGGCAGGTTGCCGCGCCTTGCCTATACTGACCCGGTTACGTTTACGGCTTGCAGAAGGAGTGGCCTGTGGACCATCTGGTACTTACCGTGATCGCCCCCGACAAGGCCGGGCAGGTCGAACGCATTGCCCAGTGCATCGCCGATCACAACGGCAACTGGCTGGAAAGCCGCATGTCGCGCATGGCCGGGCAGTTCGCCGGCATTTTGCGGGTGGCGGTGCCGGCCGAGAACTACGACGAGCTGGTGGCTTCGCTGCAGAAGCTGGCCAGCTACGGCATTCGCGTGCTCATTGCCGAAAGCGGCATCGAGCCGTCGTGCACCTGGAAGCCGATTGCCATGGAGCTGGTGGGCAATGACCGGCCGGGTATCGTCCGTGATATCACCCGCCTGCTGGCAGAGCTTGGGGTGAATCTGGAACGCTTCACCACCGAAGTGCGCCCGGCGCCGATGAGCAGCGAGCCGTTGTTCCATGCCGATGCACTGCTGGCGTTGCCGTTGACCTTGTCGCTGGAGGATTTGCAGCAGCGGTTGGAGAGCCTGGCGGATGATTTGATGGTGGAGTTGCGCTTGCGGCCCCAGGAGTGATTCGAAATTGCCGGGGTTGCTGCGCAACCCTTTCGCGACACAAGGCCGCTCCTACAGAGATAACGCGATCCCCTGTAGGAGCGGCCTTGCGTCGCGATGGGGCGCGCAGCGGCCCCTGGGGTTATCCCGGTTTATCGGGGAAGGCCCTGTGGATAACCTGGGGGCGTCAGGCTGCAGGCCAATGGCTTCGAGCTTTGCAGCCATTTGAGCAAAAAACGCCCAGTTTTCAGTGGCTTGTGCACAAACGCCGGGGACGAGGGTGTGGATAACCTCTGGAGACCTTGCTGCAGGCCACGGCTCACGTGGCCTGTAGACTATTGATCAATAAATGATCAGGCGCGCTTGCGCAGCGACAGCCAGGCATCCACGCTGTACACCGCCAACCCCGCCCAGATGCAGGCAAACGCCAGCAGGTTGCTCGAGGTCAGGTGCTCGTCGAACAGCAGCACCGCCTGCAGCAGCACCAGGGTTGGCGCCAGGTACTGCAGAAAGCCCAGGGTGGTGTAGGGCAGGTGGCGCGCTGCGGCGTTGAAGCACACCAGCGGCACCAGGGTCACCGGCCCCGCCGCCATCAGCCACAGCGCCTCGCTGCTGCTGAAGAACGCCGGGCTTGCGCTGTTGGCATCCGGGTGCAGCAGCAGCCAGCCGATGGCCAGCGGCACCAGCATCCAGGTTTCCACCACCAGCCCTGGCAGCGCTGCCACCGGCGCCTGTTTGCGAATCAGCCCATAGAAGCCGAAGGTCAGCGCCAGTACCAACGACACCCAGGGCAGGCTGCCCACCTGCCACACCTGCTGGGCCACGCCCAGCCCGGCCAGGCCCACCGCCAGCCACTGCAGGCGGCGCAGGCGCTCGCCAAGCAGCAGCATGCCCAGCAGTACGTTGATCAGCGGGTTGATGTAGTAGCCAAGGCTGGCCTCGAGCATGCGCCCGTTGTTCACCGCCCACACGTAGGTCAGCCAGTTGCCGGCAATCAGCGTGCCGCTGAGGGCGAGAATCGCCAGACGCCGTGGGTTGTCGCGCAGCTCGCGCCACCAGCCGGGGTGTTTCCACACCAGCAGCAACAACGAGCCGAACAGCGCCGACCAGAGCACCCGGTGGACGATGATCTCCACCGCCGGGACGCTCTGGATGGCTTTGAAGTACAGGGGGAACAGGCCCCAGATGATGTAGGCGCCGAGGCCCAGAATGTACCCGCGGCGCGGGTTGGCGGCGTGCATGCAGAATCCTTGCTTGGGGAGCGAATGAAACGGCCGCCATTGTAGACACTGCGCGGTGCGGTTCTAGAACAATTTGAGTGGCGCTTCGTCCAGTGCGGCGGTCTGCTCGCGCAGGGCGAGGATCTGGTCGCCCCAGTAACGCGGCTGGCCGAACCATGGGAAGCTCGGCGGGAACGCCGGGTCGTCCCAGCGCCGCGCCAGCCAGGCGCTGTAGTGCAGCTGGCGCAAGGCGCGCAGCGGTTCGATCAGGGCCAGCTCGCGGGGGTCGAAATCGTGGAACTCGTTGTAGCCGTCGACCAGCTCGGCAAGCTGGCCGAGGCGTTCCTCGCGGCTGCCGGCGAGCATCATCCACAAGTCCTGCACCGCCGGGCCCATGCGGCAGTCGTCGAGGTCGACCATGTGGTAGGCCTCGTCGCGGTGCATCAGGTTGCCGGGGTGCAGGTCGCCGTGCAGGCGGATCGGCTGGTACGGGGTGCGGGCGTAGATCGCCTCGACCCGTGCCAGCAGGTCGCGGGCCACCGACTCGAAGGCGGGCAGCAGTTCGCGTGGGACGAAGTTACCCTCGAGCAAAGTGTTCAGCGAGGCGTGGCCGAAGTTGTCCACAGCCAGGGTTTCGCGGTGCACGAACGGGCGCGTGGCACCCACCGCGTGCAGGCGGCCAAGCAGCTGGCCCAGGCGGTACAGCTGGTCGAGGTTGCCGGGTTCGGGGGCATGGCCGCCGCGGCGCGGGAACAGCGCAAAGCGAAAGCCTGCGTGTTCGAACAACGAACGCCCTTCGTGCTGCATGGGCGCCACTACCGGTACTTCGCAGTCGGCAAGCTCGGCGCTGAAGGCGTGTTCTTCGAGAATGGCGGCATCGCTCCAGCGCCCGGGGCGGTAGAACTTGGCAATCAGCGGCAGATTGTCCTCGATACCCACCTGGTACACGCGGTTCTCGTAGCTGTTGAGCGCCAGCACCCGGGCGTCACTGAGAAAGCCGAGGCTTTCGACGGCATCCAGCACGAGGTCGGGGGTGAGGGTGTCGAAGGGGTGGGACATGTGGGCTCCAGGCGCGGGACGGCGTGGGCGCATGGTAGCGCATCCGGCCTCTTGAGCGGCGCCGGAGCCCGTGCCCGTATTCCAGGTTGTGCACGGCAATCCTGGGGGGGACCTGACATTTTTGCCAGTTTTCACATTTCCCCTACGGGCTTAGCGTGTTCGCCAATCGCTCGCGCATATCGGCAGTGGCGCATGAACGGTCCGGGGACCCGGCTTGAGCCGGGCGCTTGCCAGCTTCGCGCCGCGCGCAAGGTGGCTTCGACTGGGAGAAAAAAATGCGCCGTATTCACGGGTATTGCCTTGCTGTGCTGACTGCCGGGGTTCTGGGGTACTGGGCGTTCAATCCTGCTTTCAGCGCCTACTCGCCAGGGGATTCACCGCCAGCGACGAAACCCGTACCTGCGCAACCGGTGCCCGGCCAGGCCACCCCGGAGCAGTGCCAGGCGGATGCCTACTCGACGCCTCCGGCAGGGGAAATCAAGTACCGCAATGGCGACCTGGTGACCAACGTCGAGCATGCGTTCTCGTGCAAGGAGGCCGGTTGGTGCAACCAGGGGCCGTATGCGCCCGGTGTACCCTTCAACGGCCAGGATATCTGGAAAGATGCCTGGACCGACCTGGGCGTTTGCCCGTCTGGCCCTCAGGTCAACACCCTGAAACTTTCCTTTGCCACCGTCACCGGCAAGGTACCCTTCAGGACCACGGTCAAGGGGGTTGGCCCGCAGCCCCAACGCAACCTGCAGGTGACCGGGCTGCTGCGCTGCAAGGGTGAGGAAATCCCGTTCTCGGCCCCGGCCGACCAGGAACTGACCCTGAGCGACCTCAAACCCTGCCGCTACGACCTGATCGTGAATGACGCACAGGGTTACCTGCCGCTGACCACGCCGGAGCAGGTCGAGTTCAAGGAAGGCGCGCCCGAGCACAAAGACCTGCTGGTCAAGTTTCGCCAGCCGCTCGACCTGACGAAGCTGGTGACCCTGCCGGGTGTGAAGGTCGAACTGTTCGCAACCGGCTTGTTCCAGCCCCGGCAGATGGCCATGGGCAACAAGGTGCTGTACGTAGGCTCCAGCGCTATCCCGGTGTACCTGTACGACAGGAAGACTGCCGACGCCATCTATGCGCTACCGCTGGACGATGCAGGCAAACCAACGGGCATTTACGTGCTCGCCAGCGGCCTCGAAGAACCGCATGGCGTGTTGTATCGCGACGGTGACCTGTACTTCTCCACCTCCGGCAAGCTGTACCGCGTGCGCGATGTCGATCAGCACTACCGTGATGCCACCCCCGAGGCGGTGCTGGACTTCCCGGCCGATGGGCGCGAGTTCCCGCTGCTGCGCCCAGGGCAGCGCATCTGGCACCAGAAGCACCCGTTGCACTTCAACCCCCTCGACCGCACGGACAAAGCGCTGTACACGGCTGTCGGCATCCCCTGCAACAGCTGCATGATCCCCGCCGACGGGCGTTATGGCACGTTGCTGCGCTATGACCTGCAAACCGGCACATCGAAGGTGATCGCCAAGGGCGTGCGCAATGCCGTGGGCTTTGCCTGGGGCAGCGAGGGCAACATCTGGTTCAGCGACAACAACCGCGACACCTACCTCAACTCCGACGAGATCAACCTGATCCGCAAGGCGGACCAGGACCGCAGCGAGCCGCTGCACTTTGGCGTGCCCTACTTCTACGGGCGTGACACCCCTGGCTTCACGCCCCAGGAGTACCAGGAGCCGGGTTCGATCACGCCACCTTTGGCCGAGGGTGCCATCGTGTCGGACAAACCCTTGCATCAACTCAAGCCAGAGGACTACCAGGCGCCGGCCTATGAACTGGGCAGCAACACGGCGCCCCTGGGTATCGCGTTCTGGAAGGGCTTCTACAACGATACCTATCAGGGCAATACCTACGAGCGCCTGCTGGTGGCTGTACACGGCACGGGCACCAAGGCCAGCCCTGGCATGGAGTTGCGCATGCTCAACATCGAGAACGACAGCCGAGTGGTCAGCCAGATACCCCTGGTGACCGGCTGGGGCGGCGCCACGCAAGACTTCAACGTGTACTGCCTGGATGATTCCTGCGTGGGCCGGCCAGCCGACATGCTGCAGTTGAGTGACAATTCGTTGCTGGTGTCCGATGACCTGGCGGGAGTGATCTACCGCATCACCTTTGACCGCCAACTGATTACCGGCAAGGCTGCGCTGCAACTGCAGCCGACCGAGGCACCCAATGATGAGGTACGGCCGCTGATGGCCAGCGGCACGCTGACCGATCACAACGGGTTCAGCCGCCGCTTCGATGTGGCCTGGGGTAGCAAGCCACTGATTGTATTGGGGCTGGGCGCGGGTAGCTACACACTCAGGCTCGATGATGTCGGTGGGCTGATTCCCAAGGTTCGCCAGCAGCAGGTGACGCTGACCGATGGCTCACCGGTGCACAGCGTCGAGCTGGCCTACATGGAGCGCCCGCCCTTCGAGCCGGTCAAGGCTACGCTGCAGGCGCCCGCCAAACCGGCCTCTGGCGCCAATGTGCCGGAGCAGTGGGAGGTCACCGTGCGCAGCACGGGGGGAGACCAGGTCATCAAGGTGCCTTGGGGTGGGCAGCAGGTGATGCTGCTGTCGGTGGGCGAGCACAAGTTCGACTTTCCCTACTACCAGGGCCAGTTGCCCCAGCCCACCCAGCAGGTGGTGAGCATCGATGAGGACAGCAAGGACCCGGTCACCGTAGGTGCGCAGTACAAGCACGTCGCCGAACTGGGCAAGGAGCTGGTGGCCACCACCTGTTCGACCTGCCACACCGTGCAGTACTTCCAGGACGCCAACCGTGCCATCAACTGGAGCCTGGCTGGCAAGGAGGCGCTGGTGCGCCAGATCATGGGCATGAGCGTGCGCGGGCATTGTGATGTGTCCTGTGCGGGGCAGATCGCCGACTACTTCTACGACGACCTGTGGGCTGACTACCTTGATCCGAAGCAGGCGTTCGGCAAGCGTCAGCTGCGCCTGCTGACCCGCGACGAATACGTCAACAGCGTGCGGGATTTGTTCGGGGTCGAGGTGGACCCTGAGGCGCTGCCGGCAAATAAAGTCAAAGGGCACTTCAAGTACCCAGGCGAAGCCAGTGCAGGCGTGGTGCAGCCTGACGATCTGAAAACCTTCTATGACGTAGCCTGGAAAGTGGCCAAGCAAGCCGATCAGGAATCGTTGGCCAAGCTGGTCGTGCCGCAAGTGGGGCATCGTGTATTGCGTCGCCCGCTGAGCAGCGAAGAGGTGGAGCGCTATAAAGCCATCCAGGAGGGCGAAAATGGGCCGCAGGCGCTGGTCGCCAGTCTGCTGCTGTCGCCGTATTTCCTGTACCGGTTCGAACTGGGCGCTGCGACGGGCGAAGCGGGGCACTACCGCCTGACCGCTGACGAGCGTGCTACTGCGTTGTCATTCACCCTGTTGGGCACTACCCCCAGCGAGGACCTGTTACGCGAGGCCGAAAGCGGGCAACTGGAAACGCCCGAGCAGATCGGTGCCGTCGCGCAGCGCCTGCTGACCAGCGACAAGGGCGCCGAGCAGTTCAACCGCTTCATCAGCTACTACCTCAAGACCAGCAGGGGCAGCCAGGAGAAGCCGGGGCTCGAGCCTGCGGTCATTCAAAGCATGCGCAAGGAGCAGGCCGCGCTGGTGAGCCAGGTGATCAAGGACGGCGGTTCTTTCGAGAAGCTGTTCAACCCGGGTTACACCTTCCTCGACAGAGGGTTGGCCGAGCACTATGGCCTGACACCTCCTGCGGGCGACGGCATGCAGCGCATCGATGTCGACGACAAGCGTGGGGGCCTGTTGCACCTGGGTATCACCCAGGCGGCGAACTCCGACTACCTGGCCACCTCGCTGGTCAAGCGCGGCATCATGATCCGCGAACAACTGCTGTGCCGCGAATTCGGAGCGCCGGTAGATGCCGACCCGGAGGACTTGAACTACCCACCCAAGGCCATCAGCACTCGCGAGCGCTGGGACCTTGTCAATGGCCAGCACGCCTCGGGCGGGCGTTGCTGGCAGTGCCACCAGTACATGAACGACACAGGTGCAAGCATGGAGCACTACGATGCTGCCGGGCGCTACCGAGAACAGGAGCCAGCCTACAACCAGGCGCAGTTCCCTGGCGTCAATGTGCCGATCAACGCATCCGGGCCTTTCATCAGCAACACAGGCGTCGAGAACTGGGCCGATATCAAGGATGTACGCGACATTGCGAAACAGTTGCCTGGGAACAGCACTGCGCAGGCTTGCATGGCCGATAGCTACTTCCGCTTCA
This sequence comes from Pseudomonas sp. NPDC089406, assembly GCF_044900265.1. NCBI lineage: Bacteria > Pseudomonadati > Pseudomonadota > Gammaproteobacteria > Pseudomonadales > Pseudomonadaceae > Pseudomonas > Pseudomonas sp. NPDC089406. The sequence continues at coordinate 141,729 of NZ_JBJDNC010000004.1, forward strand.
TGTTTGGCAACAAGGTCTCGGCCGGCTCCGTCGGAGCATTGAAGTCTGCAACGCAGGCGTTGAGTCACGAAGGTTCGCTGATTCAGATGATTCGCGAACTGGCCACGTCCCCTGTGTACCTCGACAGGCATGAGGAGAACTGACATGGATATTCTGAAAAGTCGTCGACGCTTTTTGATGCAGTTGGCCGCCGCTGGCGTGATGGTACCGCTGAGCCGCAGCGGTTTTGCACAGTTGGCGCAACTGGGTGATAAACAACAGGCGAAATTGAAGGTGGTGTTTTTCATCATCCCCGATGGGTTGGCGGTCGATTCCTTCAGCGGGCCTCAGTACAACGGGCAGGGCTTGTGGTTCCCCCATGCACAAGGGAACGATACCGATGACTTCCGGCTTAATGACGTGAGTGGCCGGTTGGAGAATTATCGCAAGGATTCGCTCTATTTGAGGGGCTTGATGGTGGCTAGCGGGCAGGGTGGTCATCAAGCTTGGAACTACGTTTTGCGCGACAGCAAAGGGACGATGAGCTCTATCGACAGGATCCTGGGCGAGGCATTGCCGGGTATCCAGCCGAGCCTCAAATGCCTGTATGCCGGCCCGCATTCCCAGCGTGACGAGTTCCATTGGTTCGTGTCCTGGGACGGCAAAACCATGCTCACGCCCCAGGATAACCCTCAACGGCTGTATGACTCGGTTTTCGGGGTAAACCGCCGCCGGATCGCGGATGGCAAGCAGCGTAGTGGTCACTTCTTCGACCTGATTCGCGACCAGATAAATGAGGTTATGGCACTTGTCCGTGGTAGTCAGCGGGAGAGGCTGGTTACCCATCTGGACTCAGTGGAGCAGGTGGAGAAGGATCTGGAAACCTCGCTGCCCGGGAGCTGCGAAACGTTTGAGCTGGTGAACAACCCGATCAATGACGCCAGCTACCGCAATAAGGTGCAGCAGAGCCACCATAAGGTGGTGGCCGCGGCATTGAGTTGCGGCGTCACCCGCGTTGCGACCATCCAGATAGCACGATCGGCGGAGTCCTTGAACATTCTTGACGTCAGTAACTCGGTTAACCCCCATGACTGTGCTCATCGCTACTCGACAGAGGAAGTCTGGCGGGGTTCGCGGCAATGGTATGTAGACCAGGCGAGGCTCTTCATGGACCAGCTGGCAAGCTACCGTGACCCTGATGTCCCTGACGACAGCCTGCTCCAGCACACCTTGGTGGTGCTGACCAGCGAGATGGCTGACGGCGCCCCTGAGCACATGCGGGACATGCCGCTTCTGCTGATGGGAGGGGCCAGCGGTTTGCTACGCAACGGTTCCGGTAAGGGGCGCTTCTTCAACATTACGGATCAGTGGGACCGGCAGTTGGAGAGCAACCCGAAATACCGCTACGTCGACATGCAGCGCATTTGGGCCACTCTCGCCGATGCAGCCGGCACCCGCGTGCCCTATGAGGGGAATATCGATCTGGTGACCGGCATCTTCAGCAACGTGACCTGACTCACGCCGGCACCCCCAGCAGCACGAACGAGGGATGGAACTGCACGCGCACTTCGCTGCCAGCGCCAAGCCCTCGCTCGGCCAGCCAGCCGGCTTCGGCGAAGGCGCACAGGGTCTGGCCGTTGCCCAGCACCAGGCGCACTTCGCTGGGGCCTGAGTCGCCGGCCAGCACCTCGTCGATGGTTGCGGCCATGCAGTTGCTGCCGGGCTCGGGTACCTCGTCGGTATCCATCAGGTGCACCCAGCCGGCCTTGAGCAAGGCCACCACCGTGGTGCCCAGGGTCAGGCCCAGGCGCTCGGTGCTGTCCAGGGTGATCAGGGCTTGAATTTCCAACCCGCCGCCCAGTGCCAGGCTGACCTGGTCGTAGCGGCCTTCGCGGCGCAGGCCGCTGACCTGCCCTTGCAGCTGGTTGCGCGCACTGGTGCGCAGCATCAGGCGGCCGAGCAGGTCGAGGTCGCTGCTGTGTTCGGCGGCCTCCAGCAGTTCGGTCTGCAACGCTTGCAGGCGCTGGTACAGGCGCAATACCCGTTCGCCTTCTGCCGACAACCGTGCGCCGCCACCGCCGCGCCCGCCGGTGCTGCGCTCCACCAGCGGCTGCGCGGCCAGGTTGTTGAGCTCGTCGATGGCATCCCAGGCGGCCTTGTAGCTGATGCCGGCGGCCTTGGCGGCGCGGGTGATCGAGCCTTGTTCGGCCACGTGCTGCAGCAGGGCGATGCGCTGCGGGCGGCGGGCGATGTGCTGGGTGAGCAGGGCGGGCAGGGACATGGGCGGGTATCGGGGGCTGTGAAGGTCTGGCGACGTTGCCGCCGCCGCCGGGCCAAGTCAAGCCTGGCCGGGCCTTGGGGTGCGCGCCAGGCAATAGATGTCGACCCGCCGCGCACCGTGGCGGCGCAGCAGGCTGGCGATGGCCTGGGCGGTGGCGCCGGTGGTCAGCACATCGTCGACGATGGCCAGGTGCAGGCCTTTCACCTCGGCCGAGCCGGCCAGGGCGAAGGCGTGGCGCAGGTTGCGCTGCCGGGCCCTGGCGCCCAGTGCCTGCTGGGCGGGGGTGTCGCGGGTACGTTCGAGCAGGTGCTCGGCGCAAGGCAGGTGCAGGCGGCTGGCCAGCCAGCGGGCGAGCATCGCCGCCTGGTTGAAGCCGCGCTGGCGCAGTCGACCTTTGGCCAGCGGTACCGGCAACAGCAAATGCGGACGCGGCAGGCCTTCGCCGTAATGATGTTCCAGCGCCTGGCCGAGCAGCTCGGCCAGCAGTCGGCCCAGGGGCCACTGGCTGTTGTGTTTGAAGCGGCTGACCATCGCGTCCACCGGGAACCCGTAGTGCCAGGGCGCGATCACCCGGCGAAAGGCCGGCGGGCGGCGCTTGCAGCTGGCGCATAGCAAACCGTCCAGCGGTAGTGGCAGGGCGCAGCGTCGGCATTGTTCATCGAGCCATGGCAGCTCCTGTTCGCAGGCGTTGCACAACGGCCAGGGTTGCCTGGCCGGTTCGTCGCAGAGTAAGCAGGTGCGGTTATTATTTATACAGTTGTAAACCTGCATATTTAGCTTTGGTTGACAGTTCATGGGCCTTCCGTGACTATGCGTGCTATCCGTGATGCGCTCGTGGGCTGTTGTTGTCCCGGCGTCAGAAAGACCCTAGATAAGGAAACGCCGATGAGCGCCAGCACAATTGCAACCACACGTCACGACTGGGCCCTGGGCGAGGTCAAGGCGTTGTTCCAGCAGCCGTTCAACGATTTGCTGTTCCAGGCGCAGAGCGTGCACCGCGCGCACTTCGACCCTAACCGTGTACAAGTGTCGACCCTGCTGTCGATCAAGACCGGCGCCTGCCCGGAAGATTGCAAATATTGTCCGCAGTCCGGCCACTACAACACCGGGCTGGAAAAACAGAAGCTGATGGAAGTGCAGAAGGTGCTGGAAGAGGCCGCCCGGGCCAAGGCCATCGGCTCGACCCGCTTCTGCATGGGCGCTGCGTGGAAGCACCCGTCGGCCAAAGACATGCCCTACGTGCTGGAGATGGTCAAAGGGGTCAAGGCCCTGGGCCTGGAAACCTGCATGACCCTGGGCAAGCTCGACCGTGATCAAACCGCGGCGCTGGCCCAGGCAGGCCTTGACTACTACAACCACAACCTCGACACCTCGCCGGACTTCTACACCAGCATCATCACCACCCGCACCTACAGCGAGCGCCTGCAGACCCTGGCCTACGTGCGTGATGCCGGGATGAAGATCTGCTCCGGCGGCATCCTTGGCATGGGCGAGTCGCTGGACGACCGCGCAGGCCTGCTGATCCAGCTGGCCAACCTGCCGGAGCACCCGGAGTCGGTGCCGATCAACATGCTGGTGAAAGTTGCCGGCACGCCGCTTGCCAACGAAGAAGACGTCGACCCGTTCGATTTCATCCGCATGCTGGCCGTGGCCCGTATTCTGATGCCCAAGTCCCACGTGCGGTTGTCCGCCGGCCGCGAGCAGATGAACGAGCAAATGCAGGCCCTGGCCTTCATGGCCGGTGCCAACTCGATCTTCTACGGCGAAAAACTGCTGACCACCGCCAACCCGCAGGCCGACAAGGACATGCAACTGTTCGCCCGCCTGGGCATCAAGCCCGAGGCCCGTGAAGAGCACGCCGACGAAGTGCACCAGGCGGCCATCGAGCAGGCCCTGGTCGAGCAACGCAGCAGCGAGCTGTTCTACGACGCAGCCTCGGCCTGAGCATGGCCTTCGACCTCGCCGCGCGGCTGGCCGAACGGCGCGCCGCCGACCTGTACCGCCAGCGGCCACTGCTCCAGAGCCCGCAGGGGCCGGAGGTGGTGGTCGACGGCAAGCCGTTGCTGGCGTTTTGCAGCAACGACTACCTGGGCCTGGCCAACCACCCCGAAGTGATCAAGGCCTGGCGCGACGGCGCCGAGCGTTGGGGCGTGGGTGGTGGCGCCTCGCACCTGGTGATCGGCCACAGCACCCCGCACCATGCGGTGGAAGAAGCCCTGGCCGAACTGACCGGGCGCCCGCGGGCGCTGTTGTTCTCCACCGGCTACATGGCCAACCTCGGTGCCATCACCGCGCTGGTAGGGCAGGGCGATACGGTGCTGCAGGACCGCCTCAACCATGCCTCGTTGCTGGACGGCGGGCTGCTCAGTGGCGCGCGTTTCAGCCGCTACCTGCACAACGACCCGGCCAGCCTTGCCAGCCGCCTGGACAAGGCGACCGGCAATACCCTGGTGGTCACCGATGGCGTGTTCAGCATGGACGGCGACTGTGCCGACCTGCCGGCGCTGGCTGCGGTTGCCAAGGCACGCGGTGCCTGGCTGATGGTCGACGACGCCCACGGCCTGGGCACCCTCGGCGCCAATGGCGGCGGGCTGGTGGAGCAGCACGGCCTGGGCGTCGATGACGTGCCGGTGCTGATCGGCACCCTGGGCAAGGCGTGTGGTACTTCCGGCGCGTTCGTTGCCGGCAGCGAAGAGCTGATCGAGGCGCTGGTGCAGTTCGCCCGCCCGTACATCTACACCACCAGCCAGCCACCGGCGCTGGCCTGCGCCACGCTCAAGGCGCTGGCGCTGCTGCGCGAAGAGCGCTGGCGCCGCGAGCACCTGGCGGCGTTGATTCGCCAGTTCCGCGAAGGTGCGCAGCAGCTGGGGCTGACCCTGATGGACAGCCACACGGCCATCCAGCCGATCCTGATCGGTGATGCCGCGCAGGCCATGGCGCTGTCGCGCATGCTGCGCGAGCGCGGGCTGCTGGTGACTGCCATTCGCCCGCCCACCGTGCCGGCAGGCAGTGCCCGCTTGCGGGTAACCTTGAGCGCGGCCCACAGCCAGGCGCAGGTCCAGCTATTGTTGAATGCATTGGCCGAGTGTTACCCACAACTGGAGTCCGCCGATGCGTAACCGACTGATCCTTCTGCCCGGCTGGGGCCTGGGCACCGCGTCGCTGGAACCGCTGGCTGCCAGCCTGCGGGCCCAGGACCCGCGCCTGCACATCGACCTGATGCCGCTGCCGGAACTCGCCGACAGCGACCCCGCAGCCTGGGTCGAGCACCTGGACCGCAAGCTGCCGACCGACGCCTGGCTGGGCGGCTGGTCGCTGGGCGGCATGCTCGCCAGTGCTTTGGCGCACAAGCGCGGCGACCATTGCTGCGGCCTGCTGACCCTGGCCAGCAACCCCAGCTTCGTGGCCCGGGCGGACTGGCCCCACGGCATGGCTCCGGACACCTTCGGCACCTTCCTCGATGGTTGCCGCAGCCACACCCAGGTCACCCTCAAGCGTTTTCGCACCCTGTGCAGCGACGGCGCGCAGCAGCCGCGCACCTTGCTGCGCCAGCTGGGCGTGGGTGTGCCGGACACCGACCCGCTGTACCTGGCCAGCGGCCTTGAAGTGCTGGCTGCGCTGGACACCCGCAATGCCCTGGAGCACTACGGCGGCCCGCAACTGCACTTGTTCGCCGGCAGCGATGCGCTGGTACCGGCCAGTGCGGCCAAGGCCCTGAGCGACCTGTTGCCCGACGTGGAAGTCGGCCTGGTCGAAGACAGTTCCCACGCCTTCCTGCTGGAATACCCCCAGGAACTGGCGGCGGGCATCAAGAGTTTCCTGCATGAGAGTGGCGATGACTGACCTTTCCCACCCAACCCTGCCCGGCTGCCTGCCGGACAAGCGCCAGGTGGCGGCTTCCTTCTCCCGCGCGGCGGCCAGCTACGACAGCGTCGCGGCGCTGCAGCGGGCGGTGGGCCTGGCGCTGCTTGGGCAGTTGCCCGATGCGCTGACGCCTGCGCGCTGGCTCGATATGGGCAGCGGCACCGGGCATTTCAGCCGGGTGCTGGCCGAGCGTTTCGCGGGTGCCGAAGGCGTGGCGGTGGATATCGCCGAGGGCATGCTGCGCCATGCCCGCGAACAGGGCGGGGCGCTGCACCATGTGGCCGGCGACGCCGAGCGCCTGCCGTTGCGTGAGGCCAGCATCGACCTGCTGTTCAGCAGCCTGGCGGTGCAGTGGTGTGGCCAGTTCGCCAGTGTGCTGGGTGAGGCGCGGCGGGTACTGCGCCCGGGTGGGGTGATGGCCTTCAGCAGCTTGTGCGTTGGCACCCTGGATGAACTGCGCGCCAGTTGGCAGGCGGTGGATGGCATGGTGCACGTCAACCGCTTTCGGCGTTTTGAGGATTACCAGCGGTTGTGTGCTGAAAGCGGCCTGGAACTGATCGGGCTGCAGCGCCGCCCGCACGTGTTGCATTACCCCGATGTACGTAGCCTGACCCATGAGCTCAAGGCCCTTGGCGCGCACAACCTCAACCCCGGGCGGCCCTCGGGGCTGACCGGGCGCGCGCGCATGCAGGGCCTTTTGCAGGCTTACGAGCAGTTCCGCCAGCCCCAAGGCCTGCCGGCCACCTACCAGGTGGTCTATGGTGTGTTGCGCAAACCCATGGCAGAGGGGCTGTGAGATGAGCCAGGCGTATTTCATTGCCGGCACCGACACCGATGTCGGCAAGACCACCATCGCCGCCGGCCTGCTGCGCGCGGCGCGGTTGCAGAACCTCAGCACCCTTGCGGCCAAGCCGGTGGCCTCGGGGTGCGTGAACACGCCGAAAGGGCTGCGCAACAGCGACGCCCTGGCGCTGATCGACGAGAGCTCGGTCAAGCTGGCCTATGAAGAGGTCAACCCGTATGCCTTCGAGCCGGCCATCGCGCCGCACGTGGCTGCCCGTGAGGCGGGGGTGGCGCTGGAGGTGCCGGTGCTGCTCAAGGCCATGCAGCATGTGCTGGACCAACAGGCCGACTTCACTTTGGTCGAAGGCGCGGGGGGCTGGCGCGTGCCGCTTTCCGGCCACGCCAACCTGTCTGACCTGGCGATTGCCCTGAAACTGCCGGTGATCCTGGTGGTGGGGGTGCGGCTGGGCTGCATCAACCATGCGCTGCTCAGTGCCGAGGCCATCGCCCGGGATGGGCTGCAACTGGCCGGCTGGGTGGCGAACATCGTCGACCCGCGCACCTCGCGGCTTGAAGAAAACCTCGCCAGCCTGGCCGAGCGCCTGCCGGCGCCGTGCCTGGGGCGGGTGCCGCGGCTGAAGCAGGCCACCGCTGAAGCGGTTGCCGAGCACTTGCAACTGGACCTGCTGGATTAGCAGGGTCTCTGTAGGAGCCGGCTTGCCGGCGATCCATCCATCGCCTTTCAGGGCCCTATCGCCGGCAAGCCGGCTCTCGTAGAGCAACACATAACTTATTGATTTAGCGGGGTCCTGTGGGAGCGGGTTTACCCGCGAATCAAGCGACGCGGAGTCTGGCACCGGCTTCGCCGGTGTTCGCGGGTAAACCCGCTCCCACAGGGTATGTGGCGCGCTTACGAATTCTGTTCTTTGCGCGACAGCGCAGCCCGAAAGGGCTGGGTGATCCCCTACAGGTATCACTTGTCTCTATTAGCTGGCACTGGGCTATTAGCGATTTAAACGGGCCTTTTTCCCGGCGCCCTGCTTTAATTGCCACTGTTCAATTCATCCAGCGTCACGGAGTACTGACATGGACATCAACACCAGCTCCGCCTTCTACGCGGGCTTCGGTGCCATCCAGGCCGGGCAGAACCGCGTCGATCAGGCCGCCCAGCAGATCGCCAGCAGCACCAGCCAGTCCACCGACTACCAGGCCGAACGCCTGCGTGGCGTCGACCGCAGCCAGCAGATGGACCTTGCCACCAGCACCGTCGAACTGGCGCTGGGCAAGCAGGAAGTCGAACTGGGTGTGAAAGTTGCCAAGGCATCCGACGAACTGCTCGGCCGGTTCATCGACACCTACGCCTGATTCAAGCCGTTACCACTCGCGGGGCAAGCCCGCCCCCATGCCTGCCTTGCGGCAGCTGCGTGGGGGCGGGCTTGCCCCGCGATGCTTTTGGGTGGGCGTGGCATAAATGCCATGTTCGGCGGCGTAAATGTCGCTATGCCCTCTCCTTGACAAGACTGCCCCCTAAACGTAAGTTTCAAACAACTGTTTGACCGAAAGCCGCCAAGAGCTGGTCGGTATCCGCGGTCTCCCTACCGAACTCATCACAGAGGTTCATCGCAATGCCTGATTACAAAGCCCCCTTGCGTGATATCCGCTTCGTCCGCGACGAACTGCTCGGCTATGAGGCGCACTATCAGAGCCTGCCGGGCTGCCAGGACGCAACGCCGGACATGGTCGATGCGATCCTCGAAGAAGGCGCGAAATTCTGTGAGCAGGTGCTGGCACCGCTGAACCGCGTTGGCGACCAGGAAGGCTGCACCTGGAGCGAGTCGGGCGTGAAGACCCCGACCGGCTTCAAGCAAGCTTACGAGCAGTTCGTCGAAGGTGGCTGGCCGAGCCTGGCCCACGACATCGAACACGGCGGCCAGGGCCTGCCGGAGTCGCTGGGCCTGGCCCTGAGCGAAATGGTCGGCGAGTCGAACTGGTCGTGGGGCATGTACCCGGGCCTGTCCCATGGCGCGATGAACACCATCTCCGCCCACGGCACCCCTGAGCAGCAGCACACCTACCTGACCAAACTGGTGTCCGGCGAGTGGACCGGCACCATGTGCCTGACCGAGCCGCACTGCGGCACCGACTTAGGCATGCTGCGCACCAAGGCCGAACCCCAGGCCGACGGCAGCTACAAGGTGTCTGGCACCAAGATCTTCATCTCGGCCGGTGAGCACGACATGGCCGACAACATCGTCCACATCGTCCTGGCCCGCCTGCCCGATGCACCGGCCGGCACCAAAGGCATTTCGCTGTTCATCGTGCCGAAGTTCCTGCCCAACGCCGAAGGCGGCGTGGGCGAGCGCAACGGCGTGAGCTGCGGCTCCATCGAACACAAGATGGGCATCCACGGCAACGCCACCTGCGTGATGAACTTCGACGCCGCCACCGGCTACCTGATCGGCCCGGCCAACAAGGGCCTGAACTGCATGTTCACCTTCATGAACACTGCACGCCTGGGCACCGCCCTGCAGGGCCTGGCCCACGCCGAAGTGGCCTTCCAGGGTGGCCTGAAGTACGCCCGCGAGCGCCTGCAGATGCGCGCCCTGACCGGCCCGAAAGCCCCGGACAAGGCCGCTGACCCGATCATCGTCCACCCGGACGTGCGGCGCATGCTGCTGACCATGAAAGCCTTCGCCGAAGGCAACCGCGCGATGGTGTACTTCACCGCCAAGCAGGTAGACATCGTCAAGTACAGCCAGGACGAAGACGAGCGCAAGAAGGCTGACGCCCTGTTGGCGTTCCTCACCCCGATCGCCAAGGCGTTCATGACCGAAGTCGGTTTCGAGTCGGCCAACCATGGCGTGCAGATTTACGGCGGCCACGGTTTCATTGCCGAGTGGGGCATGGAGCAGAACGTGCGCGACAGCCGTATCTCGATGCTGTACGAAGGCACCACCGGCATCCAGGCCCTGGACCTGCTGGGCCGCAAGGTGCTGATGACCCAGGGCGAGGCGCTCAAGGGCTTCACCAAGATCGTGCACAAGTTCTGCCAGGGCCAGGAAGGCAACGAAGCCACCCGTGAGTTCGTCGAGCCGCTGGCGGCGATCAACAAGGAGTGGGGCGAGCTGACCATGAAGATCGGCATGGCCGCCATGAAGGACCGCGAAGAAGTCGGCGCGGCGTCGGTGGACTACCTGATGTACTCGGGTTATGCGTGCCTGGCCTACTTCTGGGCCGACATCGCCCGCCTGGCTGCCGAGAAGCTGGCTGCCGGCACCAGCGAAGAGGCGTTCTACACCGCCAAGCTGCAGACTGCGCGCTTCTACTTCCAGCGCATCCTGCCGCGCACCCGCACCCACGTGGCGACCATGCTGTCGGGTGCCGACAACCTGATGGCGATGAAGGACGAAGACTTCGGCCTGTCTTACTGAGCCTGACGGCTGTACGAAAGACCGCCTGCCTTTACCGGCAGGCGGTTTTTTTTTGCCGTGGGCCAGGCGAGGCGCAAGCGACGGCGTGGGAGCGGGCTTGCCCCGCGATGGGGGCATCCTGGGCAGCGCGTAAATATGACCCGACGCCATCGCGGGGCAAGCCCGCTCCCACGCGCCTCAACATGAAATATGTGCAGGCCGACGCATCCGGTAACGATCAACCCTCAAGCATCCCGCCCGACCTGCCGTTAAACCGACGTCAAAATTTATCTATTCATGTGCGCTGCCGATGAAGTAAGGGCACAATGCCATTATTGATCTGCCGGGTCGGAGATTACCCTTGTTTCGTTTATCCGCTGTACGTCCGAGCCACTTCCTGCCTTCGCTGTTGCTGTTGGTGGCGGGGCTTGGGGCAGCTTATGTAAGAGACCTCAGCGTCTTCTTCACTTCACTGTTCAACGTGCTGCCAACCTTGGTGCTGCTGCTCGGCGGCGCCTATTGCGCGGTGTACCGCCGCCAGCGCGAGCTGTTCTTGATGGTCACGGTGTACATCGCCTATTTTTTGCTCGACACCCAGACCGACTACTACCGCGACAACGGCCGGGTGCGCGAGGACGCTGCGGTGATCTTCCACCTGGTGTGCCTGCTGTTGCCGGCGCTGTTCGGCTTGTACGCGGCCTGGCAGGAGCGCACCCACCTGGCCCAGGACATGCTCGCCCGCTTTGCCGTGCTGTTCGCCGTGGGCAGCGTGGCGGTAGCCCTGGAGCAAAGCTTCCCGGAGGCGCTGCTGGGCTGGCTGGCGGAGATTCGCTGGCCGTCGCTGCATGGCCAGTGGATGAGCCTGATCCAGCTGGCTTACCCGCTGTTTCTGGTGGTGTTCATCCTGCTGGTGGTGCAGTACCTGCGTGAGCCGCGGCCACTGCATGCGGCGCAGGTCATCGGCCTGCTGGGCGTCTTCTGGATGCTGCCCAAGACCTTCATCCTGCCGTTCACCCTGAACATCATGTGCAGCCAGGTGATGCTGATGATCGCCGCCGCGGTGTCCCACGAGGCCTACCAGATGGCCTTCCGCGACGAGCTGACCGGCTTGCCGGGCCGGCGTGCGCTGAACGAGCGCATGCAGCGCCTGGGGCGCAACTATGTGATCGCCATGACCGACGTCGACCACTTCAAGAAATTCAACGACACCCACGGCCACGATGTCGGCGACCAGGTGCTGCGCCTGGTCGCCAGCCGGCTGTCCAAGGTGACCGGGGGCGGGCGCGCCTACCGTTACGGCGGTGAGGAGTTCGCCCTGGTGTTCGCCGGCAAGACCATCGAGGAATGCCTGCCGCACCTGGAAGCGGTGCGCGAAATGATCGCCAACTACGCCATCCAGCTGCGCGACCAGAACAGCCGCCCGCAGGATGATTCCGCCGGGCGCCAGCGGCGTAGCGGCGGCGCCAACACCACGGTGTCGGTGACCATCAGTATCGGTGTGGCCGAACGCCTGGTGGACCACCGCAACCCTGAAGAAGTGCTCAAGTCTGCCGACCAGGCGCTGTATAGCGCCAAGGGCGCCGGGCGTAACTGCGTGATGGCCTACGGTCAGCAATCACGCCGTGGAGCCGTTCGCATGGCGTGACTGTTGCTGACTATTCAGTCGCATGATGACCCTATGTCTCGTAAAAGTTGTTCGGTTACACTGCTTGCATCCCAGTGCCGCGGTCCTGCCGGACCGCCCCGACCCTTATAGCGAGAGGTTGTCATGGCTGACTATAAAGCGCCCCTGCGCGATATGCGCTTCGTCCTCAACGAAGTCTTCAACGTGGCCGAACTCTGGTCGCAACTGCCGGGCCTTGCCGAGGTGGTGGACGCCGACACCGCCATGGCCGTGCTCGAGGAGGCCGGCAAGGTCACCAGCAAGACCATCGCCCCGCTGAGCCGCGCCGCCGACGAAGAAGGTTGCCACTGGGACAATGGCGCTGTGCGCACCCCGGCCGGCTTCATCGATGCCTACAACACCTACGCCGAAGGTGGCTGGGTGGGCGTTGGCGGCGACCCGCAGTTCGGCGGCATGGGCATGCCCAAGGCCATCTCGGCGCAGGTCGAGGAAATGGTCAACGCCTCCAGCCTGGCCTTCGGCCTGTACCCGATGCTCACCGCCGGTGCCTGCCTGTCGATCAACGCCCACGCCAGTGAAGCGCTGAAGGCGCAATACCTGCCGAACATGTACGCCGGCGTCTGGGCCGGCTCCATGTGTCTGACCGAACCCCACGCCGGCACCGACCTGGGCATCATCCGCACCAAGGCCGAACCCCAGGCCGACGGCAGCTACAAGGTCAGCGGCACCAAGATCTTCATCACCGGCGGCGAGCACGACCTCACCGAGAACATCATCCACCTGGTGCTGGCCAAGCTGCCGGACGCCCCGGCGGGCCCCAAGGGCATCTCGCTGTTTCTGGTGCCCAAGTTCCTGGTCAACGCCGACGGCAGCCTCGGGGCGCGCAACCCGGCGACCTGCGGCTCGATCGAACACAAGATGGGCATCCAGGCTTCGGCCACCTGTGTGATGAACTTCGACGAGGCGGTGGGTTACATCGTCGGTGAGCCGAACAAGGGCCTGGCGGCCATGTTCACCATGATGAACTACGAGCGCCTGGGGGTCGGCATTCAGGGCCTGGCCTCGGCCGAGCGCTCCTACCAGAACGCCGTGGAGTATGCCCGCGACCGCCTGCAGAGCCGTGCCCCGACCGGCCCGCAGGCCAAGGACAAGGTCGCCGACCCGATCATCGTCCACCCCGACGTGCGGCGCATGCTGCTGACCATGAAAGCCCTGATCGAAGGCGGCCGGGCGTTTTCCACCTACGTGGCGATGCAACTGGACAGCGCCAAGTACAGCGAAGACCCGGCCACCCGCAAGCGCAGCGAAGAGCTGGTGGCATTGCTGACCCCGGTGGCCAAGGCCTTCCTCACCGACCTGGGCCTGGAGTGCACCGTGCACGGCCAGCAGGTGTTCGGCGGCCATGGTTACATCCGTGAATGGGGCCAGGAGCAGCTGGTGCGCGATGTGCGCATCACGCAGATCTACGAAGGCACCAACGGTATCCAGGCCCTGGACCTGGTGGGGCGCAAGGTGGTGGCCAGCGGTGGTGCGTACTACAAGCTGTTCGCCGATGAGATCCGCCAGTTCATTGCCAGTGCCGGCGCCGAGCAGCGCGAGTTCACCCAACCGTTGGAGCAGGCGCTGGGCCAGCTCGATGAGCTGACCGACTGGGTGCTGCACAAGGCTAAGGGTAACCCTGATGAAATCGGGGCGGCTTCGGTGGAGTACCTGCACGCCTTCGGCTATGTGGCATATGCCTACATGTGGGCACTGATGGCCCGGGCGGCGCAGGCCGGTGAAGGCGATGAACAGTTCTATGGCGCCAAGCTTGGCACTGCACGGTTCTACTTTGCACGCCTGCTGCCGCGGGTGCAGTCGCTGGTGGCGTCGGTGAAGGCCGGGAGCGAGTCGCTGTACCTGCTGGATGCTGCGCAGTTCTGAGGATGGAATCACCATTGGTAAGCCGGTTCCTACAGGCGACTGCAGCTCTGTAGGAGCCGGCTTGCCGGCGATGCTGTTGGGGGCTCAGGGAATGTATGAGAACACAGCGCCTGTGTAAGCTTTTTCCTACAACACGCGGTGACTTTTCTCCTCTTTCCTACAATTGGATCCACGGTTACTCTTTCTTACATGGACGGAGCGCAGGAAGCGCAATGGACAGAACAGGGACACACGTAGGATTTCCTGCCAGGACGGCGGGGCGAAAGGGATGTCACAAGGGAAACAGTCTGGGAAACCCCGCTTCGGCGGGGTTTTCTTTGTGCGCGTGTTTTAGCCCAGCACATCCAGCGGCGAGCCCGCCGGCTGGCGCGGCTCGGTTTCTGCCTCCAGCAGCGTACGCAGCAGCTCCACAGAAGCCTGCTGGCGCTGGGCATCACGAAACACCAGCCCGACCTTGAGCGGCACCCGCGGCTCGCTCAGCGGCTTCCATAAAAGCGCCTGGTCATCCTCGGCGGCATCCTTGGCCCGCCCGGGCAAAATCGTCGCCAGCGAGGTGTGCGCCAGGCTGTCGAGAATCCCCGCCATGTTGTTCATCTCGGCTTGCACCTGTGGCCGGCGGCCCTGGTTGGCCAGCTGTTCCTTCCAGATCTGGCGGATCTGGAACTCCTCACCCAGCATCAGCATCGGCAGCTCTGCCGCCTGGCGAATCGAGACCTTCTTGAAGTCTTTCAGCGGGTGGGTATTGGGGATGACCAGTTGCAGTTCGTCTTCGTACAGCAACAGGCCATGCAGGCCCGGCTGGCGCGGCGGCAGGTAGCTGATACCGATATCCAGGTTGCCGTTGAGCAGGCGCCGTTCGATCTCCAGCCCCGACAGTTCATAGATTTGCACGACCAAATGCGGCTGGGCCTTGCGCACCCGCTCGAGCAACTGCGGCACCAGGCTCGGGCGCACGGTCTGCAGCACGCCGATGGCCAGGGTGCGCAGGGCCTGGCCCTTGAAGTTGCGCATGGCCTCGTGGGCGCGTTGCAGGCCGTCGAGCAGCGGCTGGGCGTGGTTGTACAGGGTGTGGGCGGCCAGGGTCGGCAACAGGCGTTTGTTGCTGCGCTCGAACAGGCTCAGGTCGAGGCTGTGCTCGAGCTGGCGGATCTGCTGCGACAGGGCCGGCTGCGACAGCGACAGGCGTTCGGCGGCGCGGCCCACATGGCCTTCTTCATAGACCGCGACGAAATAGCGCAGTTGGCGAAAATCCATAAGTATTACTTATTGAAAAAGCTGATAAAACGAAATGGCCCGCACGGCCGTTGAAGCCTAGTCTAGCGCCGTATTGCAGCAGGTTATAGCGCTGCAAAGCGTGATTGTTACCCCGCATGAAAAACACTTTTGATAGGTAAGGCAAAATAACCACCCGGCGCTCGACCGGGGGCCTTGACCGCCGCTGACCGTGACTGGCTGGAGCCCCGATGAACCTGTTCAAGCTGCGCCGCCCGGCGCCTGCCGCTGCCGAGCCCAAGCCTGCCCCGGCCGTGGCCGCTGCGCAGCCTTGCGCCGAACGGCTGATGCCTGGCACTCAGCAGGCACCGCAAGTGTTCGTGCGTGGTCAGGGCTCCTGGCTGTGGGACAACGCCGGCCACGCCTACCTGGACTTCAGCCAGGGTTGTGCGGTCAACAGCCTTGGCCACAGCCCGAGCGTGCTGGTCAAGGCGCTGGGCAGCCAGGCCCAGGCGCTGATCAACCCTGGTGCGGGCTTTGCCAGCCATGCCCTGCTTGGCCTGGCCGAGCGCTTGTGCCAGAGCACCGGCAGCGACCAGGCCTACCTGCTCAACAGTGGCTCGGAAGCCTGCGAGGGGGCGATCCGCCTGGCGCGCAAGTGGGGCCAACTGCACCGCAATGGCGCCTATCACATCATCACCGCCAGCCAGGCCTGCCATGGCCGTAGCCTGGGTGCGCTGTCGGCGTCCGACCCGCTGCCGTGCAACCGCTGCGAGCCGGGCCTGCCAGGCTTCAGCAAGGTGCCGTTCAACGACCTGGCGGCGCTGCATGCCGAGGTCGACTCGCGCACCGTGGCGATCATGCTCGAGCCGATCCAGGGCGAGGCCGGGGTGATCCCGGCCACCCGTGAGTACCTGCAAGGGGTGCAGCAGCTATGCCGTGAACTGGGCATCCTGCTGATCCTCGATGAAGTGCAGACCGGGGTAGGGCGTTGCGGTGCCCTGCTGGCAGAAGAAACCTACAACGTGCGCGCCGACATCATCACCCTCGGCAAGGGCCTGGGCGGCGGGGTGCCCCTGGCGGCGCTGCTGGCCCGTGGCAGTGCCTGCTGCGCCGAGCCTGGCGAGCTGCAGGGCAGCCACCATGGCAACGCACTGATGAGCGCGGCGGGCCTGGCAGTGCTGGACACCGTGCTGGAGCCGGGCTTCTTCGAGCAGGTGCAGGACAACGGGCGCCACCTGCGCGACGGGCTCAGCCGCCTGGCGGGCCGCTACGGTCAGGGTGAGGTGCGTGGCCAGGGCCTGCTATGGGCACTGCAACTGCGTGAAAACGATGCCCAGGCGCTGCTGGCCGAGGCCCTGCACGAGGGGCTGCTGCTCAGCGCGCCGCAGGCCGATGTGCTGCGCTTTTCGCCGGCGCTGACGGTCAGCCGGGGCAGCATCGACGAGATGCTGCTGCGCCTGGCCCGGGCCTTCGCCCGCCTGCATGCCCGGCAACACGAGCGCCGCGCAGTGACCGCCTGACAGGGCACCCCGGCAACCGAATTTCAACGAACCGTCTCGCGTTTCTGCGCACCGCCCCTGGCCAAGAGGTATTTGGCTCGGGGCGTTTTTTTTGCCTGTGGAACCTCTGGCCAGCGCGGCGAGTCTTTGTTTTAACCCTTCAAGGAGCGCTTCGTATGGACTTCATCCGCATCATCATCGCGATCATTCTGCCGCCGCTGGGGGTGTTCCTTCAGGTCGGCTTCGCTGGGGCGTTCTGGCTGAACATCCTGCTGACGCTGCTGGGGTACATTCCGGGGATCGTGCATGCGGTGTACATCATCGCCAAGCGCTAGAAGCATGAGCCTGTAGGAGATCACCTGTGGGAGCGGCTTTAGCCGCGAAGCAGGCGCCGCGCTAGATGGCACCGGCTTCGCCGGTGTTCGCGGCTAAAGCCGCTCCTACAGGTATGGCGCCTGGTTCGGGCTTCGCGCGATCCTGTAGGAGCCGGCTTGCCGGCGATCACCGGCGCAGCCGGTGCCAGCATTCGCCTGTGCCGGCCCTATCGCCGGCAAGCCGGCTCCTACAGTGGGGGCGTCTTTTCAGCCAGCACCCGGCAATAGAACTTCCACTCCTCCTCCAGCGCATGGGCCAGGTTCGCCGCCTGGCGAAAGCCATGCCGCTCGCCCTCGTAAAAATGCGCGACCGCCTCGATGCCGTTGGCCTGCAGCGCGGCCAGCATCGAGCGGGTCTGCTCCGGCACCACCACCGCATCCAGCTCACCCTGGAAGAAGATCACCGGCACGCGAATTTGCTCGGCGTGCAACAGTGGCGTGCGCTGGCGGTAACGCTCGGCATCCTGCACCGGGTCGCCGATCAGCCAGTCGAGGTAGTCGCCTTCGAACTTGTGGGTGGCCCGACCCAGCGCCAGCGGGTCGCTGACGCCATACAGGCTGGCGCCGGCGCGGAACACATCGTGGAAGGCCAGGGCGCAGAGGGTGGTGTAGCCGCCGGCACTGCCGCCGCGAATGAAGGCTTTGCGCGGGTCGATCAACCCTTGCTCGGCCAGGTGCGCCACCGCCGCGCAGGCATCTTCCACGTCGGCTTCGCCCCAGCGCAGGTGCAACGCCTGGCGATAGGCGCGGCCATAGCCGCTGCTGCCGCGGTAGTTGAGGTCGGCCACGGCGAAGCCGCGCTGCGTCCAGTACTGGATGCGCGGGTCGAGTACCGGGTAGCAGGCCGAGGTGGGGCCGCCGTGGATGAACAGCACCAGTGGCGATGGGCCCTTGCCGGTCATGGCCGGGTAGAAGAAGCCATGGGCCTCGCCATCACCGCTGGGGTAGCGAATCGGTTTGGGCTGGCTGATGCGTGCGGCTGGCAGCACTTCGGCGCCGCCAGCCAGGATGCTGACTTCGTGGCTGTGCCGGTCGATGGCGATCACGGCGGGCGGGCTGATGGGCGAGGCGGCGATGGCGTAGAGCTGGTCGGCGTCCATCGCCAGGCTGCGAAAGCGGGTGTAGGCGCTGGCGTAGCGTGCCATCTCGCCGTCGCTTGCGCGCAGGCCCAACTGGCCGAAGCCGTTCTCGAACCAGGTGGCCAGGTAGCTCGCCGGGCCCAAGGGTAACCAGGTACTGGCGCCCAGTTGCCAGGGCGCTGCGGCGTGGTCGGCGGCTGCGGCAGGCAGAGCCTGCCAGTGGCTATCGATTTCGCCCCAGGGCTGCCAGTGGCCGTTGCGATCGGACAGGCAGTACAGCTGGCCGGCCGCGTCGAAGCGGGGTTGTTGCAGCGACTCATCAGCACCGGCCATGCAGCGCGCCGGGCCCCAGCCTTCGCCATCGCGCTCGCGGCACATCAGGCGGGTGACGGTCCACGGCTGCGCCGGGCGGTCCCATTCAACCCAGGCCAGGCGCTGGCCATCCGGGCTGAGGGTTGGCGAGGCGTAGAAGTCCGCCCCTTCGGCCAATACCTGGCGCACGCCGTCGGCCAATGCCACCAGGCGGTGCTCCACCTGTTCGCAGTGGCGCTCCTCGACCATCAGCAGCATACCGTCGTGCCATTGCAGGTCGCCGTAGCGGCAGGCGCTGTCGCAGGTCAGTGCGACGGGGGCCGAACCGTCCAGTGCCTGGGTGTAGACCTGTTGGTCCTTTTCGTTGACGAACAACAGCCCGTCGCCGCCCAGGCAAAAGCTGCCACCGCCGTATTCGTACACCCGGCTGCGCACGCTGAAACCTTCGGGGGTAAGGCAGCGGGCCTGGTGATAGAGCCAGTGCCATACCCGGCAGGCGCCGTCGGCGGGGCGGAACTCGACCCAGAACAGGCCATCGATACTGGCTTTCAGCTCGGCAAAGTCGGTACCGGCGGCCACCGCCTGGGCGGCGCTGAAATCAGCCACGGGCGATGACCTGGGAATTGCGTTCGTTGCGGAAGGTCATCTGTTCGATCTTAAGCGTGGCGTGTTCTGCCTCTTCGCGGGCCTTGAGGATGATGCCGTGGTCCGGCGACTTGCCGCACACCGGGTCGGCCTTGCTGGCGTCGCCGGTGAGCATGAAGGCCTGGCAGCGGCAGCCGCCGAAGTCTTTCTCTTTTTCGTCGCACGAGCGGCACGGCTCGGGCATCCAGTCGTAGCCGCGAAAGCGGTTGAAGCCGAACGAGTCGTACCAGATGTGCTGCAGGTCGTGGTCGCGCACGTTGGGGAACTGCACCGGCAACTGGCGCGCGCCATGGCAGGGCAGGGCGGTGCCGTCGGGGGTGATGGTCAGGAACAGGCTGCCCCAGCCGTTCATGCAGGCCTTGGGGCGCTCCTCGTAGTAGTCCGGGGTGACGAAGATCAGCTTGCAGGCGCTGCCGGCGGCCTTGAGCTTTTCGCGGTACTGGTTGGTGATGCGCTCGGCCCGCTCGAGTTGCTCGCGGGTTGGTAGCAGGCCCAACCGGTTGAGGTGCGCCCAGCCGTAGAACTGGCAGGTGGCAAGCTCGACGAAGTCGGCTTCAAGGGCAATGCACAGCTCGATGATGCGGTCGATCTTGTCGATGTTGTGCCGGTGGGTCACGAAGTTCAGCACCATGGGGTAGCCATGGGCCTTGACCGCCCGGGCCATCTCCAGCTTTTGCGCGAAGGCCTTTTTCGAGCCGGCCAAGAGGTTGTTCACCTGCTCGTCGCTGGCCTGGAAGCTGATCTGGATATGGTCCAGCCCGGCTTGTTTGAAGGCGGCGATCTTCTGCTCGGTGAGGCCGATGCCGGAGGTGATCAGGTTGGTGTAGTAGCCCAGGCGCCGGGCTTCGCCGATCAGCTCGGCGAGGTCTTGGCGCACCAGCGGCTCGCCGCCGGAAAAGCCGATTTGCGCGGCGCCCATTTCGCGGGCTTGGGCCATTACCTTGAACCACTGCTCGGTGCTCAGCTCCTTGCCCTGTTTGGCGAAGTCCAGGGGGTTGGAGCAGTACGGGCATTGCAGCGGGCAGCGGTAAGTCAGCTCGGCCAGCAGCCACAACGGCAGGCCGACCGGCACCTCAGGCGAGGCTGATCCAGTGTTCGGCACAGGCCACCTCCATGAATTGCTCGATATCGTCGGCGACTTCGGGCACGTCGGGGAATTGCTGTTGCAACACATCGATGATCGCCGCGACGCTACGCTGGCCATCGATCAGCCCGCCGATCAGCCCGGCGCTGTCGTTGAGCTTGATCATGCCTTCGGGGTACAGCAGCACGTGGCCCTTCTGCGCGGGTTCGTACTGGAAGCGGTAGCCGGGGCGCCAGCTGGGTGTGAGGTTGCGGTCCAAGCTCATAGGGCGATCCCCTTGTGCCATACCCGTTGATCGGTGACGGTGTGATAAGGCGGGCGGTTCAGCTCGTAGGCCATGCTCATGGCGTCGAGCATGCTCCACAGGATATCCAGCTTGAACTGCAGGATTTCCAGCATACGCTCCTGGCCCGCGCGGGTGGTGTAGTGCTGCAGGGTGATCGCCAAGCCGTGCTCCACGTCACGCCGGGCCTGGCCCAGGCGGGTGCGGAAGTACTCGTAGCCGGCCGGGTCGATCCACGGGTAGTGCTGCGGCCAGCTGTCCAGGCGCGACTGATGAATTTGCGGGGCGAACAGTTCGGTCAGCGAGCTGCTGGCGGCCTCTTGCCAACTGGCGCGGCGGGCGAAGTTGACGTAGGCGTCCACCGCAAAACGCACGCCGGGCAGTACCAGTTCCTGGCTGCGCAGCTGGTCGGGGTCCAGGCCCACGGCCTGGCCCAGGCGCAGCCAGGCTTCGATGCCACCGTCCTCGCCGGGGGCGCCGTCGTGGTCGAGCAGGCGCTGGATCCACTCACGGCGGATTTCGCGGTCCGGGCAGTTGGCCAGGATCGCGGCATCCTTCAGTGGGATGTTGACCTGGTAATAGAAGCGGTTGGCCACCCAGCCCTGGATTTGCTCACGGCTGGCACGGCCTTCGTACATCGCCACGTGGTAGGGGTGGTGGATGTGGTAGAAGGCGCCCTTGGCGCGCAGGGCCTGCTCGAATTCGGCAGGGGACAGGGGCATTGCATCGCTCATGGGGGCTCCTGTTAGGGTTGGTTGTGCAAGGGCAGCCCTTACAACTCGATACTCATGCCGTCGAAGGCCACTTCCACGCCCCGGCGCTGCACCTCGGCCCGCTCGGGCGAGTCTTCATCGAGGATCGGGTTGGTGTTGTTGATGTGGATGAGCACCTTGCGCTGGCGCGCGAAGCCGTCCAGCACCTCGAGCATGCCGCCGGGGCCGTTCTGCGCCAGGTGGCCCATCTCGCGGCCGGTGCGGGTGCCGACGCCGCGGCGCTGCATCTCGTCGTCTTCCCACAGGGTGCCGTCCACCAGCAGGCAGTCGGCGCCGTGCATCATCGCCAGCAACTTGTCGTCCACCTGGCCCAGGCCCGGGGCGTAGAACAGCTTGCCGCCGGTGCGGGTATCCTCCACCAGCAGGCCGAGGTTGTCGCCCGGGTGCGGGTCGAAGCGGTGCGGCGAGTAGGGCGGGGCGGCGCTGCGCAGCGGGAAGGGGGTGAAGCGCAGGTTGGGGCAGGCGTCGATGACGAAGCTGCCTTCAAGCTCGATGCGGTTCCACTCAAGGCCGCCGTTCCAGTGGCTGAGCATGTTGAACAGCGGAAAGCCCGTGGTCAGGTCCTGGTGGACCATGTCGGTGCACCACACCTTGTGCGGGCAACCTTCACGCAGGCTGAGCAGGCCGGTGGTGTGGTCGATCTGGCTGTCCAGTAGCACGATGGCATCGATGCCGGTATCACGCAGGGCGCGGGCCGGTTGCATGGGCGCAAAGGCCTGCAACTGGGCGCGGATATCGGGCGAGGCGTTGCACAAGATCCAGTGCTCGCCGTCGTCGGAAAGCGCGATGGACGATTGGGTGCGGGCCGTGGCGCGCAGGGTGCCGTCACGGTAACCCTTGCAGTTGACGCAGTTGCAGTTCCACTGCGGGAACCCGCCACCGGCGGCAGAGCCGAGAATCTGGATGTGCATGGCCACTCTCTATCTATGCAGTTAACCGTAGCTGAAAACAAAAACGCCCCGGCGGGCCGAGGCGTTGAACCGCAGAACGGCTGATCAGCGGTTGGCGAAGTACATGGTGACTTCGAAGCCGATACGCAGGTCGGTGTATGCAGGTTTAGTCCACATGGGATGTCTCCTTCCGGATGGGGTGGGTTGAACAACTGTTCATTGGGTACCGCCTGGGGCAGGAGGTTCCCTGAAAGGGGGTTGCGCTATCTTACAAGAATTATTTGTACTAAAAGGTTAATTCTTCGAAAAGCGCTGTTACGTTTCAGGTAACAATCCACCTGCACCTACTGCCAGCGAGCGTCCGGTGCTGCGGCATTGGCCAGGCAGAGCCAGCCGTGGCGGGCGCTGATCAGCTGCTGCAACAAAACGTCCAGAGAGTGCTGCTCGACTTTCAGAATAGACCAGCGTGTGTAGGAAAGGTCTGAATTGTGTTTCGCGATATGCGCCTGCCACAGCCATTCGCTGACCTCGGCATTGGTCATGGCGCTTTCGTCGAACTGCTCGGCCAGTTGCTGGCGCGCCGTGGCGTCCAGGCGTATGCCTTGCTGCAGCAGGTCGAGCACATGGCCGAGAATCTGCCCGTGGCTGGCGTGGGGCGACTGCACGCCGAACAGCAGCCCGCCGACCCCTTCGACCTGACGAAAGGCACTGAACACCGCATAGCCCAGTTGCAACTCGACCCGCAGGCGCTGGTACACCGGCCCTTGCAGCAGGTGCGCGAGCAGGCGCCCGGCAGCTTGCAAGGCCTCTGGCAGCGGGCAGAACAGCAGCAGCGCCGCTTCGCTGGCCGAGGTGTCGACCTGCCTCCAGTGCATGCCCTGCATGGGCGATGGCGGGGCGAGGTCGCCCGGCTGGCCCATGATGCCTTGCAGCGCGGCGCCCAGGGCGCCGAGCTGGGTACTGTCGAAGCCGCTTGCCAGGCCTTGCCAGCGGGCGTGCTGCCAAAGGCTGTCGAGCAAGGGTTGCTCGAGCAGGCAGGCGGGTTGTGGGTGCTTATCGACTGGTTGCAGGGCGCCTGGCAGTGCCTTGAGCAATGCCCTCAGCGGGATCAGCGCTGGTTCGGCGGCAAGGGCGGCATGCCAGTGTTCGGCGGCCGGGCAGCGCAGTAGCTCAAGCGCCTCGTGTACAGCCTTGATTACCGGCTCGGGTTGCCCGGCGATACGCAGTTGCCAGTACTGCCCGGCGCAGCTCAGCCCCAGTTGCAGCGAAGCCCGCTCGGCGCGCGCCTGCAGTGGCTGCAGGGCGCGTTCGAGTATCGGCCAGAAGCGCGCGCGCAGCGGCGAACTGACTTGCCAGCGCAGGTACAGCACGGCGAACTGGCGGGTGGCAGGTACAGCGTCGCTGACAGCCAGGGCGGCTGGTAGCGGAGCGGCTGCCGGGCCGAGGGTGTTGTCCAGCAGGGCGTCATCTGCTGGCAGCTGCCATTGGCCTGAGTGGGTGTGGGGCAGGTCGTCCAGTAATGCATCAAGCGCCGCCAGGCTTTGCGGGGCTAGCCCGTCGAAGGTTTCGCCGGCGCTGTCGTGGCGCGCCAGGTCCAGGGCGCTGGCGGTTTGTTCCAGACGTTGTTGCAAGCGGGCGTAGCTGTGGTTGAGGCGTTGGCGATCCTGCTGGCGCAAGAACCCCAACCAGCTATACAGCAGCGCGCGGGCCTGGTCGCGGTTGGCGGCATCGGCCAATTGCAGCTTGAGGTGCCACAACAGTTGCCCGGCGTGGGCATGCAGCAGCTGGGCCTTGCAGTCACGCAGCCAGCCGCGCTGGCGCAGCTCGGCCAGCCAACTGCCGGCACGGGTATCGGTGAGGTGGCTGAGCAGCAGGCCCAGGGCCTGCTCGGCGCCGGCTGGCAGGCCGTCATGGGCGAACAGCAGGTCGTCACTCTGGGCGGGCGCCAATGGCTGGTCGAGCAGTGGCGGTGGGGCTTGTTGCGCAACCCGCTGCCCTTTGACGAACAACGCGGCGAACTGTCGGCCGAGCTGTTCCAGCTGTTCGACTGGTTGCGGGCCGGCCAGGCTCAGGGTGATCTGCCCGCCGTGGTAAAAGCCTTGGTGGAATTGCGCCAGGGCTTGCTGGAAGGCGGGGTTGCCTAGCACCAGGCTGTGGCGGTTGCCGGCATGGAAGGCGCTGAGCGGGTGACGGGGCGAAACAGCTTGCAGCAGGGCGAACTGCTGCTGGGCCTCGGGGTTGCGTGACCAGGCGATGAACTCGGCATGGATCACCTCCCGTTCGCGGCGTTGGCGGGCAAGCTCCAGGTCCGGTTCGGCGAGCATCTGGCACAAGCGCTCCAGGCCACCGGCCAGTGAGGCGGGGGGTACTTCGAAGAAGTAGTCGGTGGTGCGTTCGCGGGTGCTGGCGTTGACCTGGCCGCCGAGGCCCTGCACGTAGCGCATCAGGCCGTCTTGCAGTGGGAAACGCGGCGTGCCGAGGAAGAACAGGTGTTCGAGAAAGTGGGCCAGCCCCGGCCAGTTGGGCGGCGCGTCGTGGCTGCCGGCGTGCACCCGCAGGGCCGCAGCGGCGCGCTTCAGACGCAGGGCGTGGCGCAGGGTGAGGTGCAGGCCGTTGGGTAGGGTGAGGTGCTGGAGGGTGTCGGGCATGGGGCAATGCTAGCGCGCCGTGGCGAGGTTGTCTGTGCTGGCCTCATCGCCGGCAAGCCGGCTCCTACAGGGTTGGCGTGGTTGATTGGGCAGCGCGGCCCCGGTTACCGGTGCAAGTCGCGGCGCAGGTCTGCCAGATACGGGAACGCCAGGCGCCCCTTGAGCACCTGTTCATGCTCAAGGTCTGCCAGCAACTGGCACTCTTCGCGCCCGGCCATCGCCAGCAGGCTGCCGTCCGGCCCGACGATGCTGCTCTGCCCGCAGTAGTGGATATCCCCTTCGCTGGCGCAGTAGTTGGCGTACACCAGGTAGCACTGGTTTTCCTGCGCGCGCGAGCGCACGGTCACCTGGCAGACGAAGTCGTAGGGGGTCATGTTGGCGGTCGGCACCAGGATCAGCTCGGCACCGGCCAGGGCCAGGCGCCGGGCGTTCTCGGGGAACTCGATGTCGTAGCAGATCAGCAGGCCGACCTTCCAGCCATCCAGCTCGACCACCGGGAAGTGGTCGGCGCCTGGGCTGAACATGGTGCGGTCGAGTTCGCCGAACAGGTGGGTCTTGCGGTAGTTGCACAGGCTGCGGCCGTGGGCGTCGATCAGTTGCACGCTGTTGTACAGCGCACCGTCGTCGCCGCGTTCGGGGTAGCCGTAGGCGATGGCGATGCGCTGGGCCTGGGCGATCTGTACCACGCGCATCGCCGCCGGGCCATCGCAGGCCTCGGCCAGGCGGCCGGCTTGCTCCAGGCCGATGTTGTAGCCGCTGAGGAACATCTCCGGGCACACCAGCAGTTGCGCGCCGCGGCTGGCGGCAAGCTCGGCCTGGCGTTGCAGGCGCTCGAGGTTGCCGGGCACATCCAGTGGGCCGGGGGTGCCTTGGTACAGGGCGATGCGCATGGTGCTACTCCTTCGCTCAGTCGGCCAGGGCGATGGGGCCGATGTCGTGGAACACATCGCCCGGGCCTGGGTTGTCCGGGTGGGTGTGGCCACCGAAGTGGTTGATGATACCCCACACCGCATTCAGCGAGGTCTGCACCGCGCCTTCGACCCAGGCCGGGGTCCACGACACGTCGTCGCCGGCGATGAACATGCCGCGCTGCTCGGCGGGCATGTCCTGCTGCATGAAGTGCGCGTACATGCGCTGGTTGTAGCGGTAGTGGCCCGGCAGCGCACCTTTGAAGGCACCGAGAAAATGCGGGTCGGCCTCCCACGAGATGGTGATCGGGTCGCCGATGATGTGCCCGGCGATGTCGGTTTTCGGGTAGATCTTCTTCAGTGCGTCCAGGGCCAGTTGCACGCGCTTTTCGGTAGGGTGCGGCAGCATTTTCAGGGCGTCGCTCATCCAGGCGTAGGACAGGCAGATGACCCCGGGCTTGTCGTCGCCGTTGTCGAACAGGTAGGTGCCGCGGGTGAGGCGGTCGGTGAGGGTCATGCTCAGCAGGTCGCGGCCGGTTTGCGGGTCTTTGTCCTTCCAGAACGGCCGATCGACCATGACGAACGTTTTCGACGACTGCATGTAGCGGGTGCGGTCCAGGGCCATCCACATCTTTTGCGAGAACAGCGCTTCCTCGCAGTCGATCTGGGTGGTCAGCAGCCAGCTCTGGCAGGTGGTGAGCACCGCCGCGTAGTGGCGCACATCGCCGTAGTTGTCGGTGACTGCCAGGCGCCCGTCGCTGGCGCGGGCGATGCGCTTGACCCCGGTGCGCGGCGCGCCGCCATGCAGACCGCTGAGGCTGGTGCCCGCCGGCCAGTGGGCGCAGCGCTGCGGCACATGGCGCCAGATGCCCTGGGGCACCTGCTCGACGCCACCTACAACCAGGTGCTGGTGGTCGTCGCAGTTGGTCATCACCACGCGGAAAATTTCCAGCATCGAGTTGGGGAAGTCCGAGTCCCAGCCGCCGGTGCCGAAGCCCACCTGGCCGAACACTTCGCGGTGCTGGAAGCTCAGCTTGGCGAACGAGCGCGAGGTGGCGACGAAGTCGTAGAAGGTGCGGTCGTCCCACAGCGGCACCAGCTTGTTCCACAGTTCTTTGAGGCGTGGCACGTCGCGATCGCGGATGGCCTGCTGGATGTCGCCGAACTGCGCGCCACTCTCCAGGGCGTCGGCCCAGGCCTCGGCCACTTCGTGGAACAGCTGCGGCAGGTCGGCGGCTTTCTCGGCGTAGTAGGTCTGGCCTTCGAGGTCGATCACCGTGCTGCCCGAGGCTGGGGTCAGCGGGTTGGGGAAGGGCTTGGTCTCAAGGCCCAGCTTGTCGACGTAGTGGTAGAAGGCGGTGGACGACACCGGGAAGCGCATGCCGCCCAGCTCGGCGACGATGCCGTCGGTGCCGTTGAAGGCCTGCGAGCGCAGCCGGCCACCCAGCTTGGAGGCCTCGTAAACCACAGGCTTGAGGCCCAGCTTCATCAGCTCGTAGGCCGCCACCAGCCCGGCGATGCCACCACCGACAATTGCCACTTCTTCGCCGTGCCGCTCGGCCGGGATGCTGCCCAGCCCGGCGGGGTGCTCCAGCCAGTCGTCGAAGGCGAAGGGGAAGTCCGGGCCGAAGATGGTGATCGGCTTTTTACCGTCGGCGGGGTGGCGGTTGTTCTTGTTCATGGAGTGACCTTGCCAGAGGGGCTGCGCTGCGGGCGGAGCCTGAGTATAGGAAATGCCTGGCGGTCATTTTAGGGAGCGGGGTGTTCGTAAATAAGATGCAGAGTGTGGTCGTTATGCCTTCTTATTGGTCGTTATGTATCACACTTTAGCCAATATGACGGTTCAGGTCAGAGAAGCCAGGTGATCCACGGTCTGCGGGTATTTCTGCACCAGGCGAATCAGGGCTATGGCCTGGGCATTGGGCTGCGAGCGACCTTGTTCCCAGTTTTCCAGGGTGCGTACGTTGGTGCGCAGGTAAGCGGCGAACACCGCGCGTGACATGTTCAGGCGCTGGCGCAGCTCGATGAGTTCATTCGGGGCCAGGGGGGCCAACTCTGCGAAGCTGACCTTGTGCGAGCGCAGGGTGAGCTTACCGGCACGCTCGCCGGCGAGAGCGTCGAAGCCTTCGGTGAGTTCAGTGAAGATGTTGCGTGGCATTGGTTGTTCTCCTCAGATACTCGCGCTCGAGCAACTGCTTAAGGGCTTGGCGTTGCGGTGGGCTCAGGTCGTCCTGGATTTGCTTGCCGTACAGCGTGAACAGCCAGAACTGCTGGCCGGCTGTCCACCAGTAGTAGATGACCCGGGTGCCGCCCCGTTTTCCCTTATGGCGGTGCGCATCTGCGAAACGTAGCTTTCTCAGGCCGCCCGTACCCTTGATCAGGTCACCAGCATGCGGATGCAGCAGTAACAGCCGTTGCAGCAGTCTGAGATCCTCGTCGTCCAGATACTCGGGGCGATAGCGCTCGAAAGCGGGCAATTCAACAAATAGGGCATCCATGCTCTGTACGTTACCTGCGTATATTTTAGGTGGAATAGGCGGCCCGTCAATGGGTCGGACTGGACTGAGCCTAAATGGGGTTGGCAGGTAGTAAGGAGGTGGGGAAAGTTGCTGGATATGTCGATAAACAGAAGGTTCTTGAAGTTCCTGAGGTGCTGGAAGGGCTGAAAGCAGCAAGCTGGGTGTTGGCAGCTGCTTATTTCCTACAGATCAGTCGAAAACGAAGAATTGTCTTACGCGGCCTGTCGCCAATGCTGATGGAGGGCCTGGTTGATGCAATGGCGCCTGATGGTGGCGGTGCCGTCAGCCCGGTTGCCCACGGTCTACCTTGCTGCTGAGGATGATCGATGTGGTGGTCTTCTCCACCCCCTCCAGGCTGCCGATCTGGTCGAGCAACTGGTCCAGTTGCTCGGGCGAGTCGCTGTGCAGCCAGGCTACATAATCGAACTCGCCACTGACCGCGCACAGTTGCTGCACCTGGCCCATGGCGCTGAGGTGACGCACGATTTCCTTGCCCGAGCGCGGCTGCGCCTTGATGCCGACATAGGCCTGCAGGCCACCACCGATCAGGCGCTGGCCCAGGCGTACGCCGTAGCCGGTGATGACCTTGTGCCGTTCCAGGCGTTCCAGGCGCGAGTTCACCGTGGTGCGGGCGATACCCAGTTGTCGGGCAAGGGTGGCGACGCTTTCACGGGCGTTGATCTGCAGCAGGGCGATCAACTGGCGGTCGATGTCGTCGAGGGCGATGGTGGAGGTGGCCGGCATGGTAGGTCCCTTGGGTCGAGCCGCTAGCCTATTGAACCCCGGCCAGGCTGCGCAAGGCCCGGCCGGTACTGGCTTTCCGCCGGCGAGGCGGTACGATAGCGGCCAGCTGCAATCGGGCAGCCTGGACGATGGCAGGGTGAACGACACATGAGTCTCAAGGACTGGTACTGGCGGCGCTGGATCCGCCAACACGGCTGCAAGGTCAGCACCGGCGTTTCGGCGTTCGGCAAGCGCGCCCGGCTGACGCTGGAGGGCGATGTGCGCCTGGGCGACGTGCAGGTGAGCGTGGCCACCCTCGAGGTATCGATTGGCGCCAACACCTACATGCGCAGTGGTGGGTCGTTGCAGGTGGTCGGCTCGATCGGCCGCTATTGCTCGATCGGCAGCGGCGTGGTGATCGGCCAGGAAAAACACGCCCACCCCACGGACTGGCTGAGCACCCACCCGTTCCAGTTCACCGGCACCCAGTGGCAGTACGAGCCGCCGAGCCGCCCGGCCCGCGTAGGGCATGACGTGTGGATCGGCGAGGGCGCGATGATCATGGAGGGTGTCGAGGTAGGCACCGGCGCGATCATTGCCACCCGTGCCCTGGTGACCCGCGATGTGCCGCCCTATGCAGTGGTGGCCGGGTTCCCGGCCAAGGTGATGCGCTACCGCTACCCGCAAGACATGATCGAACGGCTGCTGGCGTCGCGCTGGTGGGAGAAGGACACCCGGCAATTGCTCGAGCTGCCGCTGAACGACCCGGCGGCCTGCCTTGAACGCATCGATGCGCTGGAGCAGGCGCAGTACGCGCGTATCGAGATTTCGCGGCGGGGCGGCAAGGTATTGGCGTAAGGGTAAGCGAGTTGCTGGGCGTTACGCTGCACACATCTGCCAGCGCTGTTGAGTACCTGTAGGAGCGGCTTTAGCCGCGAACACCGGCAGAGCCGGTGCCATCCACCGCAGTGCCTGCTTCGCGGCTGAAGCCGCTCCCACAGGGACCGCATGGTCTTCAGGCGGGTGCTGCCCCTCGCCTTGGTGCATTTGCGAAATTCATTTCTCTGGGGCTTGAGCGCCTTTGACCGCGAGCACCGGCGCTGCCGGTGCCATGCATCGCGGTTGTGCGGTAAGCCGGGCTCAACGCGAGGCGCTGGTCTGCCCTGCTGCTGCCGTGCAAGGCGAAGAGCTGCTTCCCGAAAGGCTAGCCAGCTGGTCCATCATCTGGTTGCCTTTCTCGACCTTCTGCGCGCTTTCGGCTGCCTTCACCCGCTGGGCGTAGGTGGTCGAATCGCCGCTCAGGCTCTGCTTGGTCTCCAGCACCGAGTTGGCGATGCTCAGCAGGCTGCGCCCGGTGGAGATCAGGCTGTCGCTGGCCGATGGTGTGCAGGGCGAGTTGGCGTTGGCCGCCTGAGTGCTGCCAAAGCCTTGCTGCTGCCCGCCAGGCGCTACGCAACCGCCAAGCGAGGCCAGCAGGGGGGCAACGAGCAGAGCCCCGATCATTCCCTTGGTGTTCATGTGACGTTCCCTCGGATGCTGGGCTTCGACCCGGTGCCGAAGCAGTGCACGGGATTCTGGGGCGGTGCCGCGAGGGAGAAAATAGGACGGGTGTGCTAAAGGCACATTGCCTGTGTGCGGATGATTCAGGGGGCCAGAAACGCAAAAGCCGCGCAATAGCGCGGCTTTTTGGTTTTTGCTGGGCCCACACGGACTCGAACCGTGGACGCAAAGGATTATGCGTTGCCTGGAGACGCTGCAAACCCAGTGAAACCGTGCCTAGCCTGGCGTAGGCATAGTTAGCTGGAAGTAGCGTGGTTACTGGTGTTGAGCGTAATTTGGCGAAGTGGGTGGAAGCTGGGCACTGTACCGCCAGTGTATGGTTTTTGTGATCAAGGTTGTTGCAAGGTGGCAATTACACACCTAAGATGCCCGCCTTCTCTCACCCGACAGCAAAGGAGGTACATCATGCAACAGTTGATCACCCTTTGCAGGTCGCGCCTGGCTTGAACGCATTCGCCGCTACTGGTTAGCGGTACCGCAACGCCCGGCCTCTGGCCTGCCAATCCGAACATCTTTTTGTTTCAACCCATCAGGATTGGACTATGGGCACTTGCATTCGCAATTTGTCCGACGGCGCCGTATTGGTCGCCGCGGACGACACCTGGATCGAAGGAAAAGCGATCCAACAACTCGAAACCACCGCTCGCCTAAGGGGCATGCATCGGGTGGCCGGCATGCCGGATCTGCATCCGGGGCGTGGCTATCCGGTCGGCGCGGCATTCTTTTCCCTGGGGCGTTTGTACCCGGCGCTGGTCGGCAATGACATCGGCTGCGGCATGGCGCTGTGGCGCACGGACATCCCGACCGCCAAGCTGCATCTGGACAAGCTGGAGAAACGCCTTGGCAACCTCGACCTGCCGCTCGACGAGACGTGGCAGGAGGCCGTCGCCAGCTTCGGTTTGCCGGCCACGGGGCACGAGCGTTCTCTAGGCACCATTGGTGGTGGTAACCACTTCGCCGAGCTGCAGCAACTCGATGAAAGCTTCGACGATGCGGCCCTGGCAGCCTTGGGCATCGAGCGCAAGCACCTGCTGTTGCTGGTGCACAGCGGCTCGCGTGGTTTGGGCGAGGCGATCTTGCGTGAGCAGGTCGACCTGTTCGGTCATCGCGGACTGGAGGCGGGCAGCGAGGCCAGCACTCATTACCTGGGCCGGCACGACGGCGCGCTGCGTTTTGCCGAAGCCAACCGTCAGTTGATTGCCCGGCGCATGCTCGACCGCCTGCGCGGCGATGGCGATGTACTGCTCGACATCAACCACAACCTGGTGTCGCCAGCGCAGGTCGACGGGCTCGAGGGTTGGCTGCATCGCAAAGGCGCCACACCGTCGGATCAGGGGGTGGTGGTGATCCCTGGTTCGCGCGGCGACTACAGCTACTTGGTACAGCCGATCGCCGACCAGCGCAGCCTGTTGTCCCTGGCCCATGGCGCCGGACGCAAATGGATGCGCAGCGAGTGCAAGGACCGTCTCGCCTCGCGCTACAGCGTCGAGCAACTGAGTCGTACGGCACTAGGCAGCCGCGTGATCTGCGCCGACCGGGCGCTGATCTACGAGGAAGCGCCGGAGGCCTACAAGGCTATCGACTCGGTGGTGGGTGCCTTGCGTGAAGCGGGGTTGGTTCGCGTGCTGGCACGACTGAAACCGGTGCTCACCTACAAGACGCGCGGAGGGTGCTGCTGATGATCCTGCTGCAACTCTCGGCGGCTCAGGGGCCGGAAGAATGTGCCCTGGCAGTGGCCAAGGCATTGCTCAGGCTGCAGGCCGAAGCGGATGCCCAGGCCGTGGCGGTACGGATACTCGAAGAAGAGCCGGGGCCGCGGCGCGCTACCTTGCGCTCGGTGTTGCTGGCACTGGATGGCGAGCAGGCCGAGCGCCTGGCGGATCACTGGACGGGCTCGCTGCAATGGACGTGCAGCAGTCCGTACCGGCCTGGGCATGCGCGCAAGAACTGGTTCTTTGGGGGCGCACGGTTTGCGCCACCGGCAGCGGAATTGGCGAGCGAGATCCACTTCGAGACCTTGCGTTCGTCCGGGCCGGGTGGTCAGCATGTCAACACCACCGACTCGGCAGTGCGCGCCACGCACCTGGCCAGCGGCGTCAGCGTCAAGGTACAGAGCGAGCGTAGCCAGCACGCCAACAAACGCTTGGCGCTGCTGCTCATCGGTCAACGCCTGGCGCAACAGGCAGAACAGGTCGACAGCGAACTGCGCGCGCAGCGGCGGTTGTTCCATCACCGCATCGAGCGTGGCAATCCACGTCGGGTGTTTCGTGGCGAGCGCTTCGAGCCGGCTGACGAGTAGATTGTGTGCCAATAGTCGTCGAGCAAAAGCCAGGCCGGGCGGTGTAGGCGATCCCGTCAAAAACGCAAAAGCCGCGCAATAGCGCGGCTTTTTGGTTTTTGGTGGGCCCACACGGACTCGAACCGTGGACCAAAGGATTATGAGTTCGCCAATGACACCGTTGCGCTAGGTTTCATTGGGTTACACGAGGAAACGGTACAGTACGCGAAAGCACAGGGCAATCAGTACGTTAGCGAACGGTAGGTTACAGGTGAGGACCTTCGTGCTGTACCGCTGGTGTACCTGTTTTCGAGGTACACCAGCCCGGCTTGAGATCGGTGTTAACGTTGTTCGGCTCAGGCCCAGCGTTCCAACCCTCGACCGGCTGCGGCAGCAGAGCTGCCTTGGTCTCGGGTTATTCGATTTCAGGTCCCGCCTGCTCCGCTGGCTCCTGTGGAGTGTTAACCCCCGCCTGTTGGTTGCCATCAGTCTGTGGTTGGTTTGTCGTCACTGGTTTCGCTGGATTGGTAGGTTTGTTATTCGCCGATTTCACATGTTTCTGTAGAGCTTGTTCTTTTTCCGTAATGAAGCGAGTGTACATTTCTCGAATTTTTGGAGACTCGCCCTTATTTGATGAGGAGAAGGTTTTGTAGTATTTAGTAAATAAGGCTTTGTCCTCTTCAAAGTCTTTTGACCATAGGCTTTTTGGTATTGCTTTTTTGTCGCCTTTTCTTACCGGTGTCGTAGGGAATGTACGATCTAGGACGCACTTGTAAGCGGAATTGTTTATGGTTTTTACAACGGATCGTAGTGTGCCTGAAACTAAGAAGAGGTCATCCTTTTTAAGGCTTAACGGCTTTTCGAATAGATTGCTATGTGATGTTAAACCCAGTGCCATAGCATTTTTTGCACCAAGCTTTCCAAATCGATGTACGCAGCAGTGTCTGAGCTGACAGACTTTGTCTAGCTCGTCGGTAATGGCGTCATCAATGACAAGGTCAATATCTGTTAGGCTTTTGAATGTTCTAAGGATGTTTTCTGAGGCTGTGAAAGAGTGGTTATCCATCAGCGCTTCAGGCAAAAGCTGTTTGTTATGGTGGAGGGCTGCACCAAAGGTTATTTGCTGGTTCTCTGCACATCTCTGCGAATAGATGTCGATTTGAATTAGTGTTCTGATGATGGCGCGAACATAACTTTCTACAGCTGAGAAATATCCGAGGAACAAAATGTTCGCGAACTCGCTGGAAAGCTCCTCATTATTTATCCATAGAAGATTAAGTCTGTTCGAGTTTTCAATGAATTCGTCGATTGGTGAAAGGTTGCTGCTTTTGTGAGACTTATCAAATAGAGCGTCGGTAGAGATAATTTGTGTGAAAGGAGTGACCTTCACGATCGCTGAATAGTCTGCTGATGAAGTGCTAGGGGCTGGTTGTATAGTCATTGCAGGAACTCATCAACGAAGCTTGTCACAAGCTTAATGATTTTCTCGGCACGAGCTTGGCCAACTCTATGTATCTTGCGCAGTTCGGTTCCAGGGTCTTGCACCGATAGTAAATCTCCGATGGTTCTAAACCTCGGAAGATCTTGTTTGAGCCTAGCAGCGGTCCATTTTGTTAAGCCGGGTACTTCGTGGAGTGGCAATGACATACATGTTTCGAAAGTGGAACTGTCAAGGAGCTCAGAGCCGCAGTGATGGCAATATTTTTGAGTCGCAGCAATTCTTTCCTTACCACATGTAGAGCAAGCTGGCAGGTCAAACCGCAAAGAGCTTATATCCTCTGCAGAAAATAAACTTGAGACCGATCGTCGGAGAGGTTGTCTACTTGCTTTTAGATTTATTTTGTCGACTACTATCCGCGCAGACCAGCCTCGGGCTTTCGCGGAAAATGCTCGCTCGTGCAAGAGTGCAGCAATATGAGGCGTAAATCTATCGTACTTGCGGTCCTCTCCATGAGAAACCTTTTCAATCAGTGGATAAAGCAGACCAGCTTCAACCAATAAATTGAACATGCGCTCAATCATCGGTTGTTCTTTGATTCCAGTAATTCCGATTAGCAGTTGCTTTGTGCCTTGAGCTGCGAGCTTGTCATTAGCTTCCTTGAGAAGTAAGACAAGTTTGCTGAATAGAATATTGCCCTTTTCAATAATTGTTCTTAGTTTTGGGGCTTTTATCGCGAGAGTAGAAAACTCCTCGATACGCGCCTCTGCATGGCTTTGGACGATTCTGTTGAGGCCTTGCTGAACGGTAGAAAATTTTTTCTTCTGGAATTCCATAAGCATATGTAGATAAGCTCTAGGGATTCCAAAAGCGGCATATGCTAAATACTCCCGGATGTCCTCAGGAATGTCCGCGAAATCAGTGATCCGATGTTCCGCTATGGACGTCATCGTTTCCAGGTATAGGGGACTAGAAACTGAAAGCCAAACAGGCTCGAAGCCACCTTCCTGTGTTGGGTGAAACCTTGCGCCGTATTCAGTTGTGCCTGGGTATACTGAAGCTTTTGGTGAAATGTGGGGAGTTTTTATACTTCTAAATATCTCAAAAAATTCTGCCATGTACTCTGGCGTAAGTGTTAGTGCTGCGTCGTCAAGAAGAAGGACAGCCCTCGCTCTTTCTGCCAATTGGACGTGATTGTCAATGACCTTTTTAGTGATATGTAGCGTAATGCTATTTGCAAGATCTAGCTCATCCTGCGTTAGCGGCAGGCTACGCTCTAATTTAGCAATTAAATTCTGTAGTTCGGTGAGATCTAGGTATTCTAACGCTTCATGCAACTCGTCTGCGCTGAAGTCCTCTTCCTGCTCGTTTATAGCTTCGTGAGTGGCAACGAGGATGCGAGCTAGTACCCAAGTGTGGAAAAGGTTTATAGCGTTAGCACGACTAATGAGCATTGGCTCTAGGCGGTAGTACCGATTGAAAGATACGTAGATCGCTAGGGGTTTTCTATTGTCATCCCGACAAAGTATAGATGCGTAACGCATCATATGTGTTTTTCCGCAACCGCGCGGTCCAACAATCAAGGTTGTTTGTTTCTTTAGAAGTGTTGCAATTATTTCGTCAAAAAAGTCGCTTGTAGCAGTTCCATCCTTGAGCTCCTTGCTTGTGATGTAGTCTGCTCTTTGCTCTAAAGCAATATCAATTTCCTTTTCGTTAATTTCATTGTCCATTGCTTTGGAGAGTCCTTTAGTAAATTGGAAGTTCTAGTAAGTAGTCTCGTGGAAGGTGCTTTGCACTTACTCCATGAGCGCGCGACTTTAAAAAATGGCGACCTTCATCAGAAGTCAAAAAAGTAAAAAGCCGATCTCTATATCCTACAGGGACGCGAATACGATAGATGCAGTCTGTTATCGGCATTCTGCCGGAAGTGACCATGCATATACGTGTGTGGAGATCTCTACCGACGCGCGCTAGTAGTATATCTCCCGCTTCCGCTAAGACTGCCGAGCTCGAATTAAAATCATGCACATCGTCAAGTGAGATAGTGGTTTCCAACGGTCGCAGATCTGTAGTGTGCAGTACTTTGAATTCCGATCCCCGTGCTTCTTTAGAATTCAGTCTTCCTCGAGTTATCTCGCAATCCAGATCCTTAAGTTGAATAGTGGATTTGCGTTTTATAGGAAGAGGCGCAGAGTAATAGTCGTAATCTAAAGTTTTTATGGCATCTGTTGCCGAAATCAGAATGGTATGAGTGTCATCCTCTACGTCAGGAAAATTTTTAACCTTGATAGGGTTTCCTGGATTTCCATTCTTTGTAATAATTATGATGTGCGCTTGTGCTTCCGTGCCGATAAACATATTTCTCGGAAGTTTAATGACGGTATCTATGGAGTTTTCATTGAGGATGGCTTGCCTCAATGACTTATTTTTCTCCCCAGATACGAAGCCGTCGGGAACGATCAGACCGAGTTGTCCACCAGGCTTAAGAGATGCTAGGTTTTGAGCTATGAATATAAACTCTGCCGAGGCGTGTCTGATAGTTTTTATGTCGATATTTAGTCCGGCTGACCTTACTATTGAGTCATACCCTGCTTGCCATTTTTGCTTAATGAAAGGTGGGTTGCATAGAGCGAGGTCTACAGACTCCGGTGTGATGCCTATAGACGCTATCAGATCAGGAGATAGTGCATCAGCATGATGGTGTAGATGTTTTACTGGACGGGCAGTTTTATCTTTGGAAAGAAAGTCAGGTCTGCTATCGATGTCGACAGTGACATACAGGGCATCTACCCATCGGGATGCTGCCGCCCGAGAGAGCGCACCATCTCCGCATCCCAAATCCAAAACTAATTTTGGTGCTATTTCAGAAAGCTCAGAGACTAAAAGCTTGCTGATGGTTTCTTTCGTGTAGTACCTGCCCAATGGGTCGCTGAGAGAGCCTGGTGGAGATAGCATTCTGTGAACCCGAAAAATGAAGGCCGGTAACGTGCCGGTGAGGTGCTATGCCCCCCGGCATCTGGTCTGCGTCAATTGTGCCACGGGCCGGTACCGTTGTAGAGGTCTCTTGTCGAGCAGGGCTATCAGATGACCATGCTGCGTCACACCGCGACAGACTCTGCCGCCCAGCCTTGCTGGCTGACGCCCACCGACGGGCCAGGCAATACGTTGGCGCTATTGAGTTTCCGCCCGTGAACCGATGAGCCTAGCTCGACATCGTATGATGGGAGGCGTAGAGCCTTATCGAGTCAGGCTGCAGCCGAGCCAAGACATATACAGCGTTAAAGATTCACTCGCACGTGTTCTCTTGGAGTCGGATTGCGGGTTTGCAGAATGTGTCGAGCAGCCCTCACCTCGATCGGGCTCAGACCACCGGTTGCTTGGCCCATTTGAAATTGGCCATAGCTGCTAGAGGTTTTGCTCACGCAATGACCCAGAGCAGCAGAGATATCGTCATCACACAGCCCGGCTCGCTTCCAGTCGCTAGCTGCAGCATTGCGGAGGTGGTACGGACAGATCCTAAACTTTAGTCGGGGCCATAGCTTCTGGCCGGCGGAAGACAGCGCCGCACGCCAATTGGTAGTCTTCTCTACGTTTACTATCGTTGTCGTAATTTCTCTGCTCTGAGCATCCTTTACGCAGATCTCAAAGAGGGCTCTAACCAACGGATTCTGATCCATTTGGTAGATGATTTCCCGCCAGGGCTGCCCCTTGTGGTCAGTCACCTTGATACCATTGTCTATTCGGATAGTCAGCAACCCGCTCTCTTTAGAAAAAATTACTTTGACACCCTTCTCGAGCTCACCTGGCCGACAGCCCGAAACTGCCTCTACCAAATATGAAATTTCGTACTTACTCCCCTCAAGCTGTTTATGTAACTGATTCCGCCAATTGATAGGAAGATATTTTAAATCGGATCGTTTTGATTTTCGCCTCATCGTGTTCACGAGGGGGCACTGCCCCCGATTTTTTTCAATAATATTTATCAATCTTAGTAGTTCTTTAATTGCGCTCGCTTGAGATTTTAGTGACTCCATGTCACCCGCACGCTGGGCTGCATCTTGCTGACGTAGTGCCTCCTGAAGCTGAATTCGGCAGCAGTGCATTGTTGCCGCCACTCGTCTTCGATATGTGGACTTACTTTGAGTCTCGCAGATCGCGGACCATAGTTTCTCTGGATCAGCCCCATCATCGCCAACCAAACGGTTGTATTCGCGCACGTAACCATCATCGGTCGACTTGCTTAGATTTTTGGTTGGCAGTTCTTTGATTCGTTGGCGGGCGGTTTTTACGATCTCAAAAATCTCTTCCTGGGTCTTCATAGCGCTTTTCCAGTGACCTAAGTCGTTTGAGCTGGCTGGCTGAAAGGGCACCTTTCGCTACGCGAATCGCCGTTCCGGCGACCGGTGCCCACATTCACGCAGCTGCGTGAATGTGTTTATTTTTTAGGTCACTTACGACCTATCCATTTTTAGGTCACATATGCCTTACCGTTTTTTAGGTCACATGTAACTTTTTCTTCGCCTGCTTCTTGTGAGTGATGGCTTCCTCTGCTTGAATAGCAATAGAACATTGTGTGGAGGTTTAACATGTCATCCGGATACCAAGCAGGCCTCTCCGCTGGATACGCAAACTCGCGTGCAGTACAAAATTCTTATGAGTCAGCGATTGGGGAATGGCGTGCTTATTCAGAAGGCTTAAAGCGCACCATACATACGCTCAATGAGCGAATTGAAATAATGCAAGGGCAATTCGAGGCAAATGACTTTGTTCTTCGCCTACTACTTGATGA
Organism: Pseudomonas sp. NPDC089406; assembly: GCF_044900265.1. Classification (NCBI taxonomy): domain Bacteria; kingdom Pseudomonadati; phylum Pseudomonadota; class Gammaproteobacteria; order Pseudomonadales; family Pseudomonadaceae; genus Pseudomonas; species Pseudomonas sp. NPDC089406. Next base: position 180,610 of record NZ_JBJDNC010000004.1, read on the forward strand.
GCTGAAGAAAACTTCCCCCGAGTCCCCGCTACTATCGAAAGAGTATCGAGACTCCATTCGGCAGCGGGAACTTAACGAGTTCTTAGAGGATAAGGGCTACGAACAGAGCCGCCTTCGGAGGTAGTCACGTTCCCGGAGGTGGCCCGCCAAGTAATGTGTCATTACCTGGATTCGGTCTAGCAATCTCCTTGGAGTTCGAACCGTCTGGCCGTGCGGCTTGATGTCGCCCCAATCCCGAGCCATGCTTGGCTTCGCGTACCCCACCGACGAATACGTCCTGACCACTGTCGCCGGTGCGCTCCGCGTCGGCGATACCTTCAGTAGATCCATTACCGATCCAGCGCAGGATGTTGTCTGGCACCCAGTGGATCAGGCTGAACACGATATGCACCACGGTTGTCATCAACACCACATAGATGGCGACGTAGGCAATGAAGCTCACGATGCCCGTCATGCTATCGGCCTGGATCCCTGAGACAACTGACATGAATGCCGCGTTGATATAACCAACGATTGGTTGGGTGAGCAGCATGCCGCCAATAAGGCCGAACAGCATCAGCGCTGGTCGCATCACCAGTGACAGGATCATCATGTAGCCTTGGCCAGCTCGTCCGACGGCGTCGTCTCCGTCAGGATGAACATGAGCGACAGCGAAAAGGGGAGCAGCGATCACCGACTCCAACACGAGAACGAACCAGTTCACTATGGAGGTAGTCCAGGTGATGAAGGGGATCATGGGGACATAGGTGCTCAACGTCACCCCGAAGAAGAACAACAGCAGTATCAAGGTTGTGAGTATTCCTGATAGAAATTGAAAGACCGCGCCGGCGTCGAAACCCACTTTCACTGTGGCCTGTACTGCCCAGGAGTTCGCGACGCCAGTGGCGCTGGTCATGGCCGCGAGCATCACCTCACCGGTTGTCACGATGACATCGCCGAAGCTTTTCATCTGGCTCATGTGGTTGAGGTTGGAACCAGCGATGCTCTGCGTCATCTGGTTGATCGCGCCCATGAACGGGGCGGACATCATCTTCTTGACGTACTCCCAGGCGCCTTCCCCATCACGGGGCTCCCGCACGTTGGTCTCGGCGTAGTAGGTGTTACGGACCGAGTCGACGCGGTGCTTGGCATACTCGTCGGCGGTGAGCATGACGTCGGCGTATGTCTGGAGTGTCTCCTTGGTCTCCTTGTCGACGATGGCAATGGGATCGGCTGCCGGCAGTCCGTTCAACGTGGATTGCATCACGTCGTTCATTTTGACGATGTGGTTGTACCAGGTGCCGGCGAACAGCCAGCCGCCGTCCTTAGCGGCCTTGAGGAAGTCCGCTGCAGCGCGATCACTGGTTTGCATCACAGCGGTCTTGGCGGCGGTGCGAAGTGAGTTTTCGTAAGTGTTCGCCGCGGCGTCTATTACGCCCGGGGCTGGTTTTTGCCCGGCGACGATCTGCTGTGCCGTCGGCCGTATATCCTGGATCATCTGCTGGATGGCTTTGGCGTGCGCCGCGAGAATCGGCTCTTTGATGACCTTAGTGTTGCTGTTGCCCTCCGAGGCCTCCCAGGACTGCTTCCAGGTGAGGGCGCCGCACACATCTGGGTTGATGTAGGAGTTGTCGTTGGCCTTCCACTTGTAGTCGGTGACGTTGTAACTCGCCTTGTTGTACTTCTGCACCATGTTGATGCCGCCATAGACCGGTATGGCATCGGTGATGTCGACGTCGATCTCCCCGGTGTTGACGACCTTGCGGGTGGATGCGACAGCCTGGATGCGAGTCGACCGGCCAGAGGCCTCGAACTGCTTGTTCATCGCCGCGGTGCAGACTTCGAATTTCAGGATGTTGGCCGCGAGCGGTCGGGAGTCAGGGATCAGCGGCCGCGACAGCATCCCGTCCTTGCCGATTTGGTCGACGGCTTGGCTCCAGATTGCATCCCCAACCCCGACACCTTGAATCGCGAGCCACAGCACCATGATCTGGATAAGCGAATAGCCATGCCCAAGCGGTAGCAGCAGGGCACCGCCAGCAGCGGTACGCAGCGGGATCCAAATGTCACTCATCTTCCGGCCAAGGATCTCGCCGTCCTGAGCGGAGTCGACAGTGCCTTTGATCGTGGTGTAGGCGATGAAGATCATGCCCAAGAACATTACGGCTCCGCCGAACACGGACATCATGCTGCCCAGCACGTCCTCGGTCTCGCCGCCCTCTACGTTCCCGCCAGAGTGGATGGTCCCCACGATCGAGCCGAACACTTCTTCTAGGAAGTCTATGGAGGTGTCACCCGGGGGCGGTGTGAATTGGTTCAGTCCGCTGGAGGATTCAGCGTGTGCTGTTCCACCGAGAAATACGGCCAGAAGTAGGTAAAGCAGCAACGATTTTCTCATCTGGCTGTCCCCCGCTGTGCCGGCGGTAAAACTAGAGGCGTGGCACTAGCGTCAAACACATACAGCAAGGCATACGGGATGCCCGCAAGCGCATAAAACTGACCCCCGCCGGACAAATGCTGTTGCACAGCAAAAAGGGCCAGTACGGCAGTTGTGGGGAACAACCACCAGCCTGGCAATCCACCCCAGGCGCGATGTTGCCCCAAGGGAACTGCTAGGTTGGTGAGGAGTAGAAGAAGATAGAACACTCTGTGCGTTAGACGGCTAACGCGCGGTGAGCCCAGCCAGCTTATTAGGCCCGACATGCGAGAATCTCCGCAACTTCTGGCGTTCTGTAATAAACACGGCGACCAACTTTTACAGAGGTGCCATTGAGGCTTTTGCAAAAATTGTCATTCTTGTAACGAGTTAGGTGAGCGCGGAGTGCTTCTGGTGATCTACCAAGTAGCTTAGCAAGTTGAGTGGGAGACATTAGAAGACCAAACTCTGCAATCATGGCTTCTTCGAATTTGTTTTTCACCGGAATTCTCCACAGCTGAATGGCAAGTGCTGTGGTTATTTAAAATTTCCGAGCTGGGCTTGGTCAACTAGCCGTGAAATGATCTCTTGTACTGTCTTGTTGTTATTGTGGCGTATTATTGCGTATTAATTGATATTATCTGTTATTGTTTTGGTGCTTTTAATTCTGCATGTTTATTGATGTGCTGGTTTTATATGAAAAAAAGATCTAACAATTGCTTCCCCATAAATATTCACCTTCGCCCCATAAAGTTTCACTTTTAACCCCATAAGTTTTCACCTTTGCTCCCCATAAAAGTTCACCTATTAAAGTCGTCGCCCCATATCTCTTCACCTTTCGCCCCATATCCTTTCACCTTAGGCCCCATAAGCTTTCACCTTTAACTGGCAAAATCCTTTAAATTCAATGATTTACGAAAAATAATGGTTTCTTCTGTTTGTATGTCTTAAAGAAAAAACAAACAGACAGACACGAAGGCTGGACTAAAATTAGCGGGTGGAGATAAAGTGACGACGCTGGATGGGGTTGCAGCCCTATCCAGCGTCTGACCAAAAAGATCGACAGGAGATCCTAATGGCTTCCAATATCCTACCACGTCAGCTTTTCCCCCAAAACCTCACGCATGATTTACTAACAGAAGTCGCTCCAGAGCTTGATACCCTCAATGGTGAGATGCTGTTAGAAAAATTCACTGGTATGTTGCAGCCAGCGCTGGAAGCTGTTGTAGGTGCATACAAACTGGCTGCTGCGAGCAAGGTGACAGAGCAGGCGTTCCAATTATTTTTAGAAAACCTCGTCGTAGCTGCTGGCGAGGAGTAAGGTTGATGCATCCGCTGAAGAGGTTGGTCCAGGGAGAGCTTAATCACGCCGATCCTGAAGTGTTGGTTGAGACTGCTTTGAATCTTTGGTACCACCCTGACCCTATCCCTCTGGTTCTAGAGGTCGTTAATGGTCTCCAAGATAAGGAGTTACGTCGAGCCCTGTATACCTTGGATCGCCTGAGACGTTACGGAACCGCGATGACCGAGCAAAGACGTATAGAGTTGAGCGATCTGATACGTTCGCCGCGTTGGGAGCCATTGAAAGTGATTTTTGTGTTATCACCGCCACCGCCCAGGGGACGCAGCGCTAAATGGCCAGATGTGCTCGCGCAGGGGTGGGGGCTCGGTGAGGAAGAGCGACTTGATACCGCTTGCATCCTAAAGTACCAGACACGTCATTATGCTGCTGAGCGTCGTAAGAACCAGAATTGAAGTGTACATGGTGAGCTGGTGAGGCATGGATGCCGCGCCAGGGCCGGGCGGCTTCATGCCCGGACCTGGCCACCAGCGCCGGCAGGGAGGCCGGAAAGCAAGCAAACAATTTGCAGGGTTACTTCGGCATACGCCCTGCGCTGCAGCTGCCTGTGGGAACGTGCACGCAACTAACCCCATTCCCAGCAACTCCAGCTCCTTCGAAATCGCAGGGTCATCAGCGAAACATATTTTATCGGAGATGTAAAAATAACACCCTAACTATGATTGTGGAGGGTGCAATCGACTTTCGAGTTCAATAAGCTGGAACTTCAGAGGAGAAGATTAGTCCATCCCGATTTTTTTCTTTTCCTCATGATGAATCCCCAGTGCTGTATATATTATCGCATATCTGACGAGGCGCATAAGTCGCATGGTTTGACTACGCATTTCGCGGTCAGTAATAATTAGTGGGTAACCTTTAAGGAAATCGCTCTCCTTAATAAATCCATCCAATCTACTTAATCTAGATGAGGCTTCGAGATTCTGGTCTTCTGGCGGTAAAGGTTGCTGTCTTAAAAGATCTCTCTCATAAAAAATCTTTCTTTTAGCTGATTCTTGATGGTCGTCAAAGCTCGAAGTTATTTTGTACAGATCATCGATAACTACACGAAATCCTTGATGCTCCATTTTGTTTCGTATGTCGGCGAGCTTTTCTGCGTTCTCGTCGAGCCAATAACCATGTCCCGTCTCTTCGCTATCGTTTATATCTCTGGACAACCAGTAAAGCGCAAGAAAGAAACCGTTTTTGGAATGTAAGAAAAACTCCCGATGCTGCTTTTTGTCAATGTTCGCATACCATATTTTCCTGAAATCTATTTTGTTGGATTTAAACTCAAGCATTAAGTATTTATTTAGAAGCATGGCTATCTTGTCAAAGCATGAGTAAAGTAGACGAAATGAAACCTTCATCATCTCAATGTCGCGACGATAAATACAGTAATCCAGAGAGTTGGTTAGGTGCAGTTTTTCGTCCGAAAAATGAGTTTTCTCCAGGGAAGCTTCCCTGCAACTAATGGCGTCAAAATAATTGAAACGAGCAAATGCAAATTGATGCTTTATCTCAGAGAAAGCTGCGCTAAACGTGAGACTCTGGGCGCTCGATATTAGTGGGTTATATTCATACATATAATCAGGAAAGCAAAGAAAATCTTCCATTCCTGCCTTTGCGCCGATAGCGTCGCTCAAGCTATCAATGTATAGATTCTCCTCAGCGCACCAGCGCTTGTAACGGCGCTCAAGTTTACTCCGGCCTTTAGCAGGCGGATCTTCATAATCATCTTCTTGAGGCTTCGAATCCCACCACTGTAAAAACCCAATAACATAACTATCGCGCTCCATTATGGAGATTATATCTTGCTCGAATAAATCGAGCCGATTTTTATAAACATGGCTTAGCAATCGATAAGCTTCATGTTGAAAGTGGTATATTTCGTTTTCTTCAGTGACCTCTGTAGATAGTTTCAGCAAAGCCATGCCCTTTCCAAGCATTGCTTCAGGACATCCGTTTAGTTCAATGGCTCTACTCAGCTCTGAAATGGACTCCAGACTTCTTCCAAGCATTCCTAAAGCAAATCCGTAATTCGCGTAGGTTCTACTAATCATTTCTTCTGTTAGCTTAACGAACCCTTCTTCATACATGGCCTTCCTAAAATATTTGACTGATTTTCCCGCCCACTCGTCAATCCATCTTTCTGCGAAATTTTCTGCGACTTTAGAGTAGCCGGTCCCAAGAATGTAATAAAAATTTGACTGGAGCTGTGAGTTTAAAAATACGCATGGCTCGATTTTAACAAGAAACTCTTTAAGCCTGATAATATTTCCACTTGCGATCAAAGAGTCCATCTTTTCCGCATAAATATTTAACTCGCTCTCGCCGAGTTTCTTTGCATCAAGCCCAATGTCGTCGCCTTCAAGCATTTTGCCCACCTCTTTCCATGGCATTACCCTGCTCTCTTGATTGTGCAGATTAGTTGCCTGGCTGCCAAACTGCAGGAGGAAAAACGCTTTTAAAAGCACTTACCCCCCTCCAGGTGACGCGCTTTGCCTCGCGAAATAGAGCAATCGCCGAGACCGGCGCAACCCCGCCTGAAGACAGGAACTGCGCGGGCCGCCTGACGTACCTGCCCGCGATGACCACATCAGCCAGGTGGCGAGGGTTGGGCATCCGACAAGGGCCGTGGGTGGCATCGAGAAGACTGTCGCGCTTTCCCTCAGCCTTACCGAACCCGTGGCCAGGCGCATCAGGTCGCGAAGCCATTGGTGATCGATGTAAAGGATGGCCAACGTGACGGTGAGCGTGTTGGACTTGAATCCGTTTTGTGCTGTATTGGTGTTGCTGGTTTGCCCAGAGAGATCACCGGCCTCGATCCGCAGGCTTACTTGCTTTCACTCAGCAAGAGCCGTGCGACCTCTCTCCAGTAGTTAGCTCTGGCGTGGAAGCGAGTGAGAATAGGCTTGAGAAGGTCTGCTTCGGGAAAGGGGCGGCTTTCATGGAGTCCGCTGTATGTCAAAAAATCCAGCCCGAGCTGTCGACTAGCGAACTTGTCCGCAGGAAGCATTGCTAACGTTTTCGCGCGATCCTCTAGGCTAATCTTTAGCGAGCTGAGCAGTCCGCTTGTAATGGAATCACTTGAGAAACTTGAGGGGCCGGGGCTCGTCTCCGGCTGATTCTGGGAGGCGGCTAAGTTCTTGATGAGGTCCTCCCCCAATGCCATGCATCGATCAGCATCCGCTTCAGATAGAATTGGAGCCAGTAGCTCCAACTCTTCTTGCCATAGGGGGCGTAACGGATAGGCCCTCATGCTTTCCGCTTTTTCTTCGGGCGGTCGATGGCATCTAAGTCTTTTACTAGGTCTTCCGCTCTTAGATGCGTGTAGCGCCGCAGCATCTGCATAGATTTATGCCCACTTATGGCCGAGACCTTCTGGTCCGACATACCGCTTTCGACAAGCCGACTCACTGCTTCATGGCGTAGATCGTGAAAGCGCAGATCAGCCATGCCTAGCTTGGTCTTGAGCAGCCCCCATTTCTTTGTGAAGGCGTATGGTCGGCGTTTACCGTCTTTGCCAGGCTCGCCAAAGAATACCAGGCTGCAATCGGCCGGTCGGACTGGATTGTCCAAAGCGGCCTTGAAGGTGTCTGTAGCTAGTTTGGTGAGAGGAACGGTCCGGGCGCTATCATTTTTGGTGTCTGACAAGCGTACTACTCGTTTTCTCAGGTCGACCTGGTGACAGCGTAAACCTGTGATTTCCGATGAGCGCATGCCCGTCTCTAGGGCGATACGAACGATCCAGCCAAGCATAGGGTTGCTGTGTGTGCTAGCGGCGCTAAGCAGTCGTCGTTCTTCATCGGCTGACAGTCGACGGTCGCGACCTTCTCCAGGGCTCGGTTTGCGAATATTGAGCACCGGGTTAAATGTCAGTCCGAGCCCCCATTCTTGAATCGCCACGGTATAGAGATGGCTAAGCAAGGCTATCTCGAGGCGCACGGTGTTATTGCTAACGGGGACGCCCCGCTTGCTCAGGGTGCCCAGTCGGGTGTCGCGGTAATTGGCGATAACTTCGGCGGAGAGGGCGGCCAAGGAGTATTTGCCCAGGTGTTCGATCAGCTGCTTGGCCTTGGTTGCCTCGGCTTTCTGCGTGGTGGGCTTTTTACTTGGGGTGACCTCGGCCAGATAGCGCCCCAGTGCTTTCTCAAGCGTCAGGCGCTCTGAGCCGCTGCGCTGGATGTAAACCCCTCGCACCATTTCGTCCTCGGTACGACGTGACCAGTCTTCTGCGTCGCGTTTAGTTCGGAAGGTTTTAGAGTTGGTGGGCCATCCAGTTTTGCGGATGACAGCTTTCCAAGTGCCGGCAGGGGTTTTGACAATTGTGGCCATCTGAGGACTCCAAAGGCGAGCAGACAGAACTGCACTGTACCTAATTTGTACCTTTGGACCATAGGATTATTCGTTAGGCCACACCTCCGAAAAGCACAAAGCCGCGCAGTGCGCGGCTTTGAAGGTGGTGGGCCCACACGGACTCGAACCGTGGACCAAAGGATTATGAGTCCTCTGCTCTAACCGACTGAGCTATAGGCCCTCAGAAGGTGGCCGGATTATAACGATGGTTTCGATACCGTGCCATCTGAAAGATCCGATAGTGCTATGCGCAGGAAGGTTGCGGCGAATTCGGCGGGGGGCAGCGGCAGGCTGACGATGTAGCCCTGGATCTGCTCGCAGCCTTCGGCGGCGAGGAAACGCTGCTGGGCCTGGTTCTCCACGCCCTCGGCGATGATGGTCAATTGCATGCTGCGCCCGAGCGCGATGATGGCGCGTGCGATGGCGGCGTCGTGGGGGTCGTCGGGCAGGCCGCGGATGAACGACTGGTCGATCTTGAGGATGTCCAGCGGCAGGCGCTTGAGGTAACTGAGCGACGAGTAACCGGTGCCGAAGTCGTCGATGGCCAGTTGCACGCCCAGTTGCTTGAGCTGATGGAGGATGGCCAGGGCCTCTTCGGCCTGGCTCATGATGAAGTTTTCGGTGATCTCCAGTTGCAGGTCGCCGGCCTTGAGCTGGTAGGTCTTGAGCAACTGCTCGATGCGTTTGGCCAGGCTGGGCTGGCGCAGCTGGGCGCCGGCCAGGTTGACCGACAGCGGGCCGAAGGCGTGATACGCGCGCTTCCAGGCGTGCATCTGCCGGCAGGCCTGCTCCAGCACCCAGTCGCCGATCTGCAGGATGCTGCCGTTTTCTTCGGCCAGGTGGATGAATTGCTCGGGCGGCACTTCGCCGAAGCTTGGGTGGGTCCAGCGGATCAGCGCTTCGGCACCCACCAGGCTTTGGGTCTTGAGGCTGAACTTGGGCTGGAAGTTCAGGCTCAGCTCGTTACGCTCGATGGCGCGGCGCAGTTCGTGTTCCAGGGCGATGCGCTCGCTGGCCTGGGCGGTGAGGTCGCGGGTGTAGGCTTCGACGCGGTTGCGGCCCTTGGCCTTGGAGCGGTACATGGCGGCGTCGGCATTGCGGATCAGCTCGGCGGTGTCGCTGCCGTCCTGCGGGTACAGGCTGATGCCGATGCTGGCGCTGGTGAAGAACTCGTGCTCGCCGGCCTGGAACGGCGCATGGAAGCAGGCCAGCAGCTTGTTGGCGATAGCGCTGGCATCGCTGGGCTTGTGCAGGCCGGGCAGCAGGATGATGAACTCGTCGCCGCCCAGGCGGGCCACGGTGTCGACGTCGCGCACCTGTTCTTTCAGGCGCTGGGCGATGCCCTTGAGCAGCAGGTCGCCGACCGGGTGGCCGAGGCTGTCGTTGATGTGCTTGAAGCGGTCGAGGTCGAGGAACAATACCGCGCCCTGGCGGTTGGACAGTTGCGCGCAACTGAGGGCTGCCTGCAGGCGGTTCTCGAACAGGGTGCGGTTGGGCAGGCCGGTCAGCGGGTCGTGGTGGGCCTGGTAGTCGAGCTTGGCCTGGGCGTGCTTGAGGCTGGAGATGTCGGCGAACACGGCGACGAAGTGGGTAATCTCGCGCTCGTTGTTGCGCACCGCGCTGATGGTCAGCCAGCCGGGGTACAGCTCGCCGTTCTTGCGCTTGTTGAAGATTTCGCCCTGCCAGTGGCCTTCGGCGGTGAGCTGGTGCCACATGGCCGCATAAAAGGCGCTGTCGTGCTGGCCGGAGGCGAGCAGGCGCGGGGTCTGGCCGAGGGCTTCGATTTCGCTGTAGCCGGTGATTTCGCTGAAGGCGCGGTTGACCGCGCTGATGCGCTGGTCGGTGTCGGTGATCAGCACGCCTTCGGCGGTGTTTTCGAACACCGTGGCGGCCAGTTGCAGTTTTTCCTGCATCAGGTGGCGCTCGGTGATGTCGCGGGCGATGGTCAGCATGCAGTCCTCGTCACCGATCGGCAGGGGCCGGGCGGAGAGCTCGCACAGGCGTATCTGGCCGTCGCTGCGGCGAATATGGCAGCTCAAGTCGCGCACGAAGCCGTCGCGGTGCAGCAGTTCGATCAGTTGCTGGCGCTCGTTGAGGTCGACCCAGATACCTAAGTCCAGCGCGGTCTGGTCGATGCCGGGGCTGATGTCGTAGCCGGTCAAGCGGCGGAAGCCTTCGTTGACCTCCACCAGCATGCCATCGCGCAGGCGCGACAGCAGCAGGCCATCGGGCGAGGCATGGAACGCCTTGGCGAACTTCTCCTCGGAGGTTTGCAACTGCTGCTGGGTTTCCTTGAGCTGGCTGATGTCGCGTACCGCCACCACCAGCGCCAGGGTGCCGTCGAGTTCGAAGGTTTCGGCCGAGGTGAGGCCGGTGAACAACTGGCCGTTGCTGCGCCGGAAGGTCATTTCCATGTTGCGGATTCCGCCACGGTGCAGGCGTTCGAGCAGCGCCGGGCCAGTGCCGCCGACGCCCCACAGCTCAAGCTCGGTGGCCGTGCGGCCCAGCACCTGCGCCGGGCTCAGGCCGATCTGCTCCTCGAAAGCTTCGTTCACCTCCAGCAGGCAGCCGTCGCTGTGCCGGGCGATGACCAGGATGTCCGGGCACTGCTGGAACACCGAGGCGAACTTCTGCTCGGACAGGCGCAGGGCGCCCTCGGCGTTCTTGGTCTCGCTGATGTCGATCATCAGGCCGCGCATCAGTGGCTTGTGGCCGTGTTGGATCATGCTGACGATATTGCGCACCCACAGGGTGTGGCCGTCGGCGCGCAGCACCCGGTAGTCCAGGCTGTGGTCGCGGCCGGCGGCGGTTTCGCTGTCGCAGAAGGCTTGCGCCCATAGCGCATCCTCGGGGTGCAGGATGCTGCGCCAGAAGCCGGGCTCGAGCCATTCGCTCAAGGGGTAGCCGAGCAGGTCCTCGGCGTGGGGCGACACGTAGCTGTAGGTGAAGTCGTTGGCGTCGGCCTCCCAGGCGATTGCCGAGAGGCTTTCGACCAGGCCGCGGTAGTGGTATTCGCTGCTGCGCAGCTCCTGTTCGAGGGCGATGCGCCGGGAAATCTCCGAGCTGAGCCGGCGGTTGATGCGGATCACCACGGCGAGGATGGTCACCAGCAGCAGTACAGCGGGCAGGCCGTACAGCAGCATGTCATGCCAGAAACTGCGCTGGTCGACCACGTTGCCCACCCAGCGCTGCTGGATGTGGCTGACCTCGCCGCTGCTCATGTCGGCCATGACCTTGTCGAGGATGCCGACCAGGATCTTCTGCTCCCGTGGGGCGGCCATGGCCAACTGGTAGCGGTAGGGCGTCTCGCCGCTGACGTAGAGGCCGTCGAGCTTGAGCTGGCGCAGGCTCCAGATGCTCGAGGCAAGGTCGCCGACCACCGCGTCCACCTCGTCTGTGGCCAGGGCCTGCAGCGCGGAACTGACGTTGGGCATGGCCACCAGGTTGAGGTCGGGGTGGTGGGTGCGCAGCAGTTCGTGGGGCGCGTAGTTCTCCACTACTGCGATTTTCAGGCCGTACAGGTCGTTGAGGTTGCGCGGTTGCGGGCCGCCGGAGTGGGCGAGGATGACGATCGGGAAGTCGAGGTAGGGGCGGGTGAAGGACAGGTAGTTCTGCCGCTCGGGGGTGGACATGATGCCGGGCAGCAGGTCGATGCCGTTATTGCGCGCCTGCTCCAGCACTTCGGTCCAGCTGCTGGGCTCGACCGGCTTGAGGGTGACACCCAGGCGGTCCTGGATGAGCGCGATATAGTCGGCGGCCAATCCCTGGTAGCGACCTTCCTGGTCGCGAAACTCGAACGGCGGCCAGGAAGCATCCACGCCCAGGCGCAGTTGCGGGTGGGCAGCCAGCCAGGCTTTTTCTTCGTCAGTCAGGGTCAGCGCGCCGGCCGTCGTGTGCCACAGGCACAGCAACAGCAACAGAAGGGCCGGCATCAGGGGCATAGCGGCCTCTCGATTCAGGGGGTCTGAAAACGAGTGTAGACGGGCCGGCGCTGCCCAGAGCCGTTTCGCGGGCAAGAAAAACCCCGGCCTGGGCCGGGGTTTGTCATCACTCGTCGAGGAAGGAGCGCAGATGCTCGCTTCGCGTCGGGTGGCGCAGCTTGCGCAGCGCCTTGGCTTCGATCTGACGGATCCGCTCACGGGTCACGTCAAACTGCTTGCCGACTTCTTCGAGGGTGTGGTCGGTGTTCATGTCGATACCGAAACGCATGCGCAGCACCTTGGCTTCGCGTGCGGTCAGGCCCGAGAGCACGTCGCGGGTGGCTTCCTTGAGGCTTTCGACCGTGGCTACGTCGATCGGGGACTGCATGGTGGAGTCCTCGATGAAGTCGCCCAGGTGCGAATCTTCGTCGTCGCCGATCGGGGTTTCCATGGAGATCGGCTCTTTGGCGATCTTCAATACCTTGCGGATCTTGTCCTCAGGCATTTCCATGCGCTCACCCAGCTCTTCCGGGGTCGGTTCACGGCCCATTTCCTGCAGCATCTGGCGGGAAATACGGTTGAGCTTGTTGATCGTCTCGATCATGTGCACCGGAATACGGATGGTGCGCGCCTGGTCGGCGATCGAACGGGTGATCGCCTGGCGGATCCACCAGGTGGCGTAGGTCGAGAACTTGTAGCCGCGACGGTATTCGAACTTGTCCACCGCCTTCATCAGGCCGATGTTGCCTTCCTGGATCAGGTCGAGGAACTGCAGGCCACGGTTGGTGTACTTCTTCGCAATGGAAATCACCAGACGCAGGTTGGCCTCGACCATTTCCTTCTTGGCGCGACGAGCTTTCGCCTCGCCGATGGACATGCGACGGTTGACTTCCTTGATTTCCGCGACGGTCAGGCCGGTTTCGGTCTCGAGGTCGATCAGTTTCTGCTGACAGGCGACGATGGCGGCGTCTTTCTCACCCAGGGCGGCAGCCCACTTGGTGTTGCGCTTGGCCAGGTCACCGGACCAGGTCTGGTCGGTCTCGTTGCTCGGGAACAGGCGCAGGAAGTCGGCACGCGGCATGCGCGCGTCACGCACGCACAGCTGCATGATTGCACGCTCTTGCTGGCGCAGGCGGTTCAGGGCGTCGCGCACGCGCTCGACCAGTACGTCGAACTGCTTGGGCACCAGCTTGATCGGCATGAACAGGTCGGCCAGGGCTTGCAGGGCAGCGATGCTGTCCTTGGCACTGCGACCGTTTTTCTTCACAACCTTGAGGGTGGCCTGGAGCTGATCGGCAACGGCGCCGAAACGCTGGGCTGCAACCACTGGGTCGGGACCGCTTTCGGTCTCTTCCTCGTCGTCACTGCCTTCGCTTTCCTCTTCTTCGTCGTCCGACTCTTCCTTGGCTGCCGGGGCTTTGGCACCCGGTACCGGCACTTCTTCGGTCGGCGCGGCGATGTTGTCATCGGGGTCGATGTAGCCGCTCAGCACGTCGGACAGACGGCCGCCTTCGGCGGTGACGCGGTCGTATTCGCCGAGGATGTAATCGACGGTGCCCGGGAAGTGGGCGATGGCGCCCATGACTTCACGGATGCCTTCCTCGATGCGCTTGGCGATTTCGATCTCGCCTTCGCGGGTCAGCAGCTCGACGGTACCCATTTCACGCATGTACATGCGCACCGGGTCGGTCGTGCGGCCGATATCGGTTTCGACTGCTGCCAACGCGGCGGCAGCTTCTTCGGCTGCGGCTTCGTCGGTGTCGGCTTCCGCCAACAGCAGGGCATCCGCATCCGGAGCACTCTCGAATACGTTGATCCCCATGTCGTTGATCATGCGGATGATGTCTTCCACCTGTTCAGGATCTGAAATATCCTCAGGCAGGTGGTCGTTGACCTCCGCGTAAGTCAGGTAGCCCTGCTCACGACCGCGGGTGATCAACTCTTTGATACGAGATTGCTGTTGCGCTTTTCCGGACATAACACCCTATCCACTGAAGGTCTTGGCGGGCAAAAAACAAGCCGAGGATTATACCCGAGCATGGGCCTCACGCGCCAGATGAGGTCGGCGTTTGTGCGGGAACATTCCGGCTCAGCAGGGCGAGGAGCTGGGTTTTTTCCTCGCTGGTCAATTCACTTTGACGTGATTTCCTGAGCAGTTGTTCCAGGCTGCGCTCGCGTTGGCGGGCGGACAAGCTAGTTATAGTGTCGAAAAACTGTTGTTCAAGGTTGTCGGCCACGATCAGCCATTCCTTTTCCGCCAGGGCCCGCAGCAAGCGGCCTTGCTCGGTGCCATGCCAGCGTGCGATCAACTGCATTGAGCTTAGCTTAGGATTTTTCTGCGCGGCTTCGATCAGCGCCACCAGCAGTTGACTGTACAGGTGCTCTTCGTCGGCGAAGTGGCTGGCGTCCTCGACTTTGCCGGCCAGTAGCGGGTGGTGCAGCAGGGTGCGCAGCGCGGCCAGTGCCGGTGGCTCGACAGGTGCCGGCACCCGTGGCGGCGCTTCGTCGCGCTGCTGCCAGGGCTTGCCGCCCTTGCGGTTCTTGTCCCAGGGCTTGTCGCTCCACGGCTTCTTGCCACCGCCTTTGTTCGGTTTCCACTCCGGCTCCTGGTGCACAGGGGCGTAGTCGTGCTGCGGCATGTCGCCGTAGTCCGGGGTGTAGCTGGCCATGGCGTCGTAGTCGTAGCCAGGGTCGTAGTCCGGCACGCTGCTGGGCGCCGGCGCCTGTTGCGCCAGCTGCTCGGCCTGCTGTGTGTCGAGGCCGGTGATTTCCTTCAGGCGGTTGCGCATCAGCTGACGCAGGTTGGCGCCGGGGACCTTTTCGATCAGCGGTGCGGCCAGGGTCGCCATGTGCGCCTTGCCTTCCAGCGAGCGCGGGTCGGCTTCGGCGCTCAGTTGCTCGAAGAAGTAGTCGGCCAGCGGCTGGGCGTGCTGGTTGATGCGTGCGCGGAAGGCATCGGTGCCCTCGGCACGCACCAGGCTGTCGGGGTCTTCGCCTTCGGGCAGGAACAAGAAGCGCGCGCGGCGCCCGTCCTGCAGCGCCGACAGGGTCGACTCCAGGGCGCGCCAGGCGGCCTTGCGCCCGGCCTGGTCGCCGTCGAAGCAGAACAATACGCTGGGCACCACGCGGAACAGGCGCTTGAGGTGCTCTTCGCTGGTGGCGGTGCCGAGGGTGGCTACGGCGTTACGCAGCCCTTGCTGGGCCAGGGCGATGACGTCCATGTAGCCCTCGACGACGATGATCTCGTCGAGGTTGCGGTTGTGCTTGCGCGCCTCGTACAGCCCGTAGAGCTCCTGGCCCTTGTGAAATACCGGGGTTTCCGGGGAGTTCAGGTATTTGGGCTTGTCGTCGCCCAGTACCCGGCCGCCGAAGGCGATGATGCGCCCGCGGCTGTCGCGGATCGGGAACATCACCCGGTCGCGGAAGCGGTCGTAGCGCTTGCCGCTCTCGGCGTTCTCGATCAGCAGGCCGGCGTCGATCATCACCTTTTGCTGCAGCGAGTCGGCACCCAGGTGCTTGAGCAGGTTGTCCCAGCCCGGCGGGGCGAAGCCCAGGCCGAAGTCGCGGGCAATCTCGCCAGACAGGCCGCGGCCCTTGAGGTAGTCCACCGCGGCCTTGCGCGTGGGGTGGCCGCGCAGGGCCTGGCGGTAGAATTCGGAGGCGGCATCGAGCAGCGGGTACAGCGGCGAGTCGGTGGGCTGGCGCGGCTTGTGGTCGCGCCGGCCCTGCTCGCGGGGCACTTCCATGCCGGCGGCGCGGGCCAGTTCCTCGACGGCCTGGGGGAAGTCCAGGTTGTCGTGGTCCATGACGAAGCCGAGGGCGTTGCCACCGGCGCCGCAACCGAAGCAGTAGTAGAACTGCTTGTCGGGGCTGACCGTGAAGGAGGGGGTCTTCTCCTTGTGGAACGGGCAGCAGGCGGAGTAGTTCTTGCCGGTCTTTTTCAGCTGGACGCGCGAACTCACCACGTCGACGATATCGAGGCGGTTGATCAGGTCGTCAATGAAGCTCTGGGGAATCAGCCCGGCCATGGCAGCCTCGTCATCTGGCAACTGGCAAGTCTAAACGCTTGTGCGCGGGTATGGGTGCGGGGTATTGCGGGAAGAGGTGTTGTGCTCGTCACAGCCGGTAAGGGCTCGTCAGAAAGGACGTGCACGACTGGTCAAAAACCAGTTCTGACGTGTTGCAGCAGGTTGCCCGTGGCTTTTGCCGGGGCACCCATGGCGCATGGCCAAGGGCTTGAAACGACCGCTGCCATCAGCCCGGCACGAGGCCGGGCGGGGCAGAAGCTTTGCGTAGAACGTCTGTATCAGTACAGACGAACGGCGCGGCGCTGTTCGCGCTGAACTTTCTTGGCGTGACGCTTAACAGCAGCAGCTGCTTTGCGCTTACGCTCTGCGGTCGGCTTCTCGTAAAACTCGCGGCTACGAACTTCAGCCAGTACACCGGCTTTTTCGCAGGAGCGCTTGAAACGACGCAGAGCTACGTCGAAGGGTTCGTTCTCTTTAACTTTGACGGCTGGCATCCAGGGCTACCTTAATTCATTACCGGGGTAGACGTGCTCCTGGCAAAACATAAGGTGTGCTGGAGAACGTCGGTTTTCAAGGGTTGCGGATGTTAACCCTTAGCTGGCCGGAATGCAAAGCCTCTGATCGAAAACCGCTGGTCGGCACTGGGTACGGGGACTATCATGCGCGGCTTCGAATTCAGCCTCTACAAGGCACGGACCCATGCTAGTACTGGGATTGGAAACATCCTGCGACGAAACTGGCGTCGCATTATACGACAGTGAACGCGGCCTGTTGGCCGACGCGCTGTTCAGCCAGATCGACCTGCACCGCGCCTTTGGCGGCGTGGTGCCCGAGCTCGCCTCGCGCGATCACGTCAAGCGCATGCTGCCGCTGATCCGCCAGGTGCTGCAGGAGGCCGACTGCGTCGCCACCGACATCGACGCCATCGCCTACACCGCAGGCCCGGGCCTGGTGGGCGCGCTGCTGGTGGGCGCCTCCTGCGCCCAGGCGCTGGCGTTCGCCTGGGGCATACCGTCCATCGGCGTGCACCATATGGAAGGCCACCTGCTGGCACCGATGCTCGAAGAGCAGCCGCCGGAGTTTCCGTTCGTCGCCTTGTTGGTGTCGGGCGGCCATACGCAGTTGGTGAAGGTCGACGGCATCGGCCAGTACGAGCTGCTGGGCGAGAGCCTGGACGACGCCGCTGGCGAGGCCTTCGACAAGACGGCCAAGCTGATCGGCCTGAATTACCCGGGCGGCCCCGAAATCGCCCGTCTGGCCGAGCACGGCACGCCGGGGCGCTTTACCTTCCCGCGGCCGATGTGCGACCGCCCGGGCCTGCAGTTCAGTTTCAGCGGCCTGAAAACCTTCGCCCTGAACACCTGGCAGCAGTGCCGTGATGCCGGTGACGACAACGAACAAACCCGTTGCGACGTGTCGCTGGCGTTCCAGCAGGCGGTGGTGGAGACTTTGACCTTCAAGTGCAAGCGCGCCCTCAAGCAGACCGGCCTCAAGCGCCTGGTCATCGCCGGTGGCGTGAGCGCCAACAAGGCCTTGCGCGAATCATTGGAAGACATGCTGGCCAGCATCAAGGGCAACGTTTACTACGCCCGCCCGCGGTTTTGCACCGACAACGGCGCCATGATCGCCTATGCCGGTTGCCAGCGTCTGCTGGCCGGGCAGCAGCAGGACCTGGCAATCAGCGTGCAGGCGCGCTGGCCGATGGAGCAGCTGCCGCCGGTCTGAAACTTGCCGGGCAGGCTAGAAATGCCGTTCGCGCCCGGCGAACAGGTCGCGCAGGTTACTGCGGTGGCGCCACACGATCATCAGCGTCAGCACGGTCATCGGCAGCAGCGCAGAAGGCTCGCGCCAGGCCAGCAGGGGCAGTGTCAGCGGGGTGGCGATCAGCGCCGCGAGCGAGCTGGTGCGGGTGAGGCGGAAGGTCAACAGCCAGGCGCCGATGGCCAGCAGCGCCGCCGGGAAGTACAGGGCCATGAGCATGCCGGCCGCAGTGGCCACGCCCTTGCCGCCCTGGAAGCGGAAGTACAGCGGCAGCAGGTGGCCGAGCACGGCGCAGACGCCGACCCAGGCTTGCTCCTGCAGGTCGAGCCCGGCCAGGCGAGCCAGCAGCACGGGCAGCATGCCCTTGCACAGATCGCCGAGCAGGGTGAGGATCGCCAGCTTGCGCCCTGCCAGGCGCAGCATGTTGGTGGCGCCGGCGTTGCCCGAACCGCTGGAGCGCGGGTCGGGGCTGCCGCTGAGGCGGCTCAGGACGATGGCGAAAGACACGGAGCCAAGCAGGTAGGCAAGCAGCGCCAGTGACCAAAACATGCTAACTATTCCGGGCGAGGACGCCCCCGATTCTAACGGCGCCCGTCGCCCTTGTCGTGCTGTGGAGAGAAGTGCTTGGACAGAGTGTTCATCGAAGGCCTGGAAGTCGATACCGTCATCGGTGCCTATGACTGGGAGCGGGATATTCGCCAGTGCCTGCGCCTGGACCTGAATTTTGCCTGGGACAACCGCCCGGCCGCCGCCGGTGACGACCTGGCCCTGGCGCTGGACTACGCCAGCGTGACGGCGCGTATCCAGGCATTTGCCGAGCAGGCCCGCTTCGAACTGGTGGAGACCTTCGCCGAGCGCCTGGTGGCGGTGCTGATGGCTGAGTTCAACATTCCCTGGGTGCGGCTGAAACTGACCAAGCCGGGCGCGGTACCGGCGGCCCGTGGCGGTGTGGGCGTGGAGATCGAGCGCGGATGTCTGTGAGTACGGTTTACCTCGGGCTTGGCAGCAACATCGACCGCGAGCGGCACCTGTGCGCGGGGCTCGATGCGCTGGCGGCAATACTCACCGACATGCGCTGCTCGCCGGCGTTCGAGAGCCAGGCGGTGGGGATCAAGAGCGGGCCGTTCATCAACTTCGTGGTAACTGGCAAAACCGACCTGCCGCTGCTGGAGCTGGACCGCCGGCTCAAGTTCATCGAGGCCGACAATGGCCGCTACGCACCGGACCGCAAGGGCCTGCCGCTGGATATCGACGTGCTAATGTATGACGGCCTGCACGGCACCTTCGACGGTTTGGTGCTGCCGCGTGCGGAAATTCTGAAGAACGCCTTTGTGCTGTGGCCGCTGGCGCTGCTGGCGCCGGAGCTGGTGCACCCGGGGGCGGGCAAGCCCATGGCGCAGCTGTGGCACGAGGCGAGCATCGACCAGGTGCTGGCGCCGGTGGCGTTCGAGTGGCGGGGGTTGCAGCTGACTGCGGTGTAAGCCTGTTCCGGCCTCTTCGCGGGCAAGCCCGCTCCCACAGGGCCGCTACAGCCATCGAGAATCAACCTGCCGTGTAGGCCTCAAGCGCCTTCAGCCGCTCAGCCTTGAGCGCTTCACCCAGGCTCTGGCCAGTCAGCCCTTGCTCCACCAACGGCTTCACATCCACGGCCCGTGCGGCCTCAGCGGCACCGCGCAGGTATTCGCCCTGTGGATAACCCGAACCCCGCGCCGCCATTTCACAGGCGGCGATGAAGTCCTCGAAACGCTGCGGGCGTCGGTACACATCGAACTTCTGCAGCATTTCCAGCAGGTCTGCCGGCGCCAGTGCCAGTGCCTGGTCGGCACGCTCGGCGAACTCACCCACCAATGCCGCAAGTTCCTGGCATTCACGCGGGGCCTTGAAGCGCTGGTTGAGCGCCTTGATCGCCGCCGCCTCACGCCCGCGCAGCAGGCAGGCCCAGCGCACCGGCAATGTTTGCTGGTGCCGGGCAGCCTGGTGCAGTGCGGGCAGGGTGTCTGCGCCTTGTACAAGCTCCGGCATCAGCTCTTCAAGTGCGCCACAGCTGCGCAGCACTTCGATGAACACCTGTGGCTCGCTTTCCATCAGCGCCCGCTCGATTTCCTTCCAGCTGCGTTCGGCGGTCAGCGCCTGCAACTCGCCCGACCCGGCGATCTGGCGCATCAGTGCCAGCGTCTCGTCGGCAACCTTGAAACCCAGCGGCGCGTAGCGGGCGGCAAAACGCGCAACGCGCAGAACGCGCAAGGGATCTTCGGCGAATGCCGGGGAAACATGGCGCAGAATGCGTTGATCGAGGTCGCGTTTGCCGTGGTACGGGTCGTACAGCGTGCCCGTTTCGTCCTCGGCCATGGCGTTGATGGTCAGGTCGCGACGAATCAGGTCGTCTTCCAGCGTCACATCCGGGCTTGCGTGGAAGGTGAAGCCGCCGTAGCCGCGCCCGCTTTTGCGCTCGGTGCGGGCCAGGGCGTATTCCTCGCCGGTGTGCGGGTGCAGGAACACCGGGAAATCGGCACCGACGGGGCGAAAGCCCTGGGCCTGCATCTGTTCGACGGTGGCGCCGACCACCAGCCAGTCGACATCGCTGACCGGGCGGCCGAGCAGGCGGTCGCGCACGGCGCCGCCAACCTTGTAGATCTGCATGTGAAACCTCCATTTCTGCCGACAGGATAACGTGTCGGCAGAAATGAAGCAGGCTAGAGGTGGTGCACCACGGCCAGGTCCATCCGTCCATAGTCACCGGTGTCGCCGTGTTCGTTGCGCGGCGGCATGTGGTGGGTCTTCATTACCTGCTCGCCCTGTACGGTCTCCAGGTGGATGTCGAAGCCCCACAGCCGGTGCAGGTGCTTGAGCACCTCGTCGGTGGAATCGCCCAGCGGCTTGCGGTTGTGCTGCTGGTGGCGAAGGGTGAGGGAGCGGTCGCCGCGCCGGTCGATGCTCCAGATCTGCACGTTGGGCTCGCGGTTGCCCAGGTTGTATTGCGCGGCCAGCTGTTCGCGAATGGTGCGGTAGCCGTCTTCGTCGTGGATCGCCGGTACCAGCAGGTCATCGCGCTGGTCGTCGTCGAGGATGCTGAACAGCTTGAGATCGCGGATCACCTTCGGTGACAGGTACTGCAGGATGAAGCTTTCATCCTTGAAGCTGCTCATGGCGAACTTGATGGTCGACAGCCAGTCGCTGCCGGCAATGTCGGGGAACCAGCGGCGGTCTTCCTCGGTGGGGTTTTCGCACATGCGGCGGATGTCGGTGTACATGGCAAAACCCAGGGCGTAGGGGTTGATGCCGCTGTAGTACGGGCTGTCGAAGCCGGGTTGGAAAACCACGCTGGTGTGCGACTGCAAGAACTCCATCATGAAGCCTTCGGTGATAAGGCCTTCGTCATACAGGTCGTTCATCAGGGTGTAGTGCCAGAAGGTCGCCCAACCCTCGTTCATTACCTGGGTTTGCCGCTGCGGGTAGAAGTACTGGGCGATCTTGCGCACGATACGCACCACTTCGCGTTGCCAGGGTTCGAGCAGCGGAGCGTTCTTCTCGATGAAATAAAGGATGTTTTCCTGTGGTTCGGAAGGGAACCGCGCATCGTCGCGCTCCCCGCCTTTTTCGGCGCTCTTGGGGATGGTGCGCCACAGGTCGTTGATCTGGCGCTGCAAATGCTCTTCACGGTCTTTCTGGCGCCGCCGTTCTTCTTCGGCGGAGATCGGGTAGGGGCGCTTGTAGCGGTCGACGCCGTAGTTCATCAGCGCGTGGCAGGAATCGATCAGGTCTTCCACGGCATCGATGCCATGGCGCTCCTCGCACTGGGCGATGTACTGCTTGGCGAACACCAGGTAATCGATGATCGAGGTGGCATCGGTCCAGGTGCGGAACAGGTAGTTGCCCTTGAAGAAGCTGTTGTGGCCGTAGCAGGCGTGGGCAATCACCAGTGCCTGCATGCACATGGTGTTCTCTTCCATCAGGTAGGCGATGCAGGGGTCGGAGTTGATCACGATCTCGTAGGCCAGGCCCATCTGGCCGCGGCTGTAGGACTTTTCGGTGCTGAGGAACTGCTTGCCGTAGGACCAGTGGTGGTAACCCAGCGGCATGCCCACCGAGGCGTAGGCGTCCATCATCTGCTCGGCGGTGATTACCTCGATCTGGTTGGGGTAGGTATCCAGGGCGTAGCGCGCGGCCAGGCGGCTGATTTCGCGGTCGTACGTCTGGATCAGCTCGAAGGTCCACTCCGAGCCGACTGAAATGGGCTGGCGTCTCTGTTCTCTGGCGGTCATGTGGCTAACCTGCGCTGGAAGAGTTCACGGAAGACCGGGTAGATGTCGCCGGCCGATACCAACTGTTGCTGGGCGAAGGTGTCGGGGAAGCTTTCGCCGATACGCTCGTATTCGTACCACAGCGCCTGATGCTCACGCGGGGTGATCTCGACGTAAGTGTAGTACTGCACGTGGGGCATGATCTGCTTGGACAGGATGTCGCGGCAGATCGGCGAGTCGTCGTTCCAGTTGTCACCGTCGGAGGCTTGTGCGGCGTAGATGTTCCAGTCGCTGGCCGGGTAGCGTTCGGCCATGATCTCCTGCATCAGCTTGAGCGCGCTGGAGACGATGGTGCCGCCGGTCTCGCGGGAATAGAAAAACTCTTCCTCGTCCACTTCGCGGGCGCTGGTGTGGTGGCGGATGAACACCACTTCGATGCGGTCGTAGTTCCGTTTGAGGAACAGGTACAAGAGGATGAAGAAACGCTTGGCGATGTCCTTGGTGGCCTGGGTCATCGAACCGGAGACGTCCATCAGGCAGAACATCACGGCTTTCGAGCTGGGGTTGGGCTGCTTGACCAGCAGGTTGTACTTGAGGTCGAAGGTGTCGAGGAACGGCAGGCGGTTGATGCGTGCCTTCAACCGCACGATCTCGGCTTCGGTCTCTTGAATGTCGGTGAAGTTGTCAGGTTCTTCGACCCGCAGGCGCTCCAGCTCCTTTTGCGCCTCGCGCAGCAGTGCGCGGCTGCTGCCGGTCAGGGCGATGCGCCGGGCATGGGCTGAACGCAGGGTGCGCACGATGTTGATGCGTGACGGGTTGCCTTCGTTGGCGATGCCGGCGCGCACGGTTTTGAAAGTGTCGGCGCCGGTGAGGTGGCGCTTGACCAGGTTGGGCAGCTCGAGGTCTTCGAACATGAATTCGAGGAACTCTTCCTGGGTGATCTGGAAGACGAACTCGTCCATGCCTTCGCCGGAGTTGCCGGCCTTGCCGCGCCCGCCGCCACCGCCGCCGCCCTGCGGGCGGGCGATGTGCTCGCCTGCGGTGAATTCCTTGTTGCCGGGGTGAACCACGGTCTGCTTGCCGCCGCGGCCGTGGTGCAGCACCGGCTCGTCGATGTCGCGGCCGGGGATGCTGATCTGCTCGCCATGTTCCATGTCCATGATGGAGCGGCGGCTTACGGCTTCTTCGACGGCTTTCTTGATGTGCTCACGGTAGCGCCGCAAGAAGCGCTGGCGGTTGACCGTGCTCTTGTTCTTGCCGTTCAGGCGTCGGTCGATTACGTAGCTCATAGGCCCTCCGATAGCGGGTTACAGCTGCAAGCTTCAAGCTACGAGCTGCAAGCAAAAGCGCTGGCTGGCGCCACGGTTGCGGGGGCGCCTGCGCGCACCCGCCCGTGACGTTTCGCTTTTACTGCGATTTGCGGACCCGCAGGTACCATTCCGACAGCAGGCGTACCTGTTTGTCGGTGTAGCCGCGTTCGACCATTCGGGTGACGAAGTCGTTGTGTTTCTGTTGATCCTCCTTGCTGGCCTTGGCATTGAAGCTGATGACCGGAAGCAGGTCTTCGGTGTTGGAGAACATTTTCTTCTCGATCACCACCCGCAGCTTCTCGTAGCTGAGCCAGCTGGGGTTCTTGCCGTTGTTGTTGGCGCGGGCACGCAGCACGAAGTTGACGATCTCGTTGCGGAAGTCCTTCGGATTGCTGATGCCGGCCGGTTTCTCGATTTTTTCCAGCTCTTCGTTGAGGGCGATGCGGTTGAGGATTTCGCCGGTTTCCGGGTCGCGGTATTCCTGGTCCTGGATCCAGAAGTCGGCGTACAACACGTAGCGGTCGAAGATGTTTTGCCCGTACTCGCTGTAGGACTCCAGGTACGCGGTCTGGATTTCCTTGCCGATGAACTCGATGTAGCGCGGGGCCAGGTACTCTTTCAAATAGCGCAGGTAACGCTCGCGCACCTCGGCCGGGAACTGCTCCTGCTCGATCTGCTGTTCCAGCACATACAGCAGGTGCACCGGGTTGGCGGCCACTTCATGGGGGTCGAAGTTGAACACCTTGGAGAGGATCTTGAAGGCGAAACGGGTCGACAGGCCGTTCATGCCCTCGTCGACGCCGGCGGAGTCGCGGTACTCCTGGATCGACTTGGCTTTGGGGTCGGTATCCTTGAGGTTCTCGCCGTCATACACGCGCATTTTCGAGTAGATGTTCGAGTTTTCCGGCTCCTTGAGCCGCGACAGCACGGTGAACTGGGCGAGCATCTTCAGTGTGTCGGGCGCGCAATGGGCCTTGGCCAGCGAGCTGTTGATCAGCAGCTTGTCGTAGATCTTGATCTCGTCGCTGACCCGCAGGCAGTACGGCACCTTGACGATATAGATACGGTCGATGAAGGCTTCGTTGTTCTTGTTGTTGCGGAAGGTGTGCCACTCCGATTCGTTGGAGTGGGCCAGCAGGATGCCGGTGTAGGGAATCGCGCCAAGGCCCTCGGTGCTGTTGTAGTTGCCTTCCTGCGTTGCAGTGAGCAGCGGGTGCAGCACTTTGATGGGGGCTTTGAACATCTCGACGAATTCCATCAGGCCCTGGTTGGCCCGGCACAGCGCGCCCGAATAGCTGTAAGCGTCGGCGTCGTTCTGCGGGAATTCCTCGAGCTTGCGGATATCCACCTTGCCCACCAGCGCCGAGATATCCTGGTTGTTCTCGTCACCGGGTTCGGTCTTGGCGATGGCTATCTGGTTGAGGATGGAGGGGTAGAGCTTGACCACCCGGAACTTGCTGATGTCGCCGCCGAACTCCTGCAGGCGCTTGGTGGCCCAGGGCGACATGATGGTGTTGAGGTAGCGCCGCGAGATGCCGTATTCCTCTTCGAGGATCGCCCCGTCTTCGGTGGCGTTGAACAGGCCCAGGGGCGATTCGAATACCGGTGAGCCCTTGATGGCGTAGAAGGGCACCTTTTCCATCAGCTGCTTGAGTTTTTCGGCCAGTGACGACTTGCCGCCGCCGACCGGGCCCAGCAGATAGAGGATTTGTTTCTTCTCTTCCAGGCCTTGGGCGGCGTGGCGGAAGTAGGAGACGATCTGGTCGATGCACTCTTCCATGCCATGGAAGTCGGCAAAGGCCGGATAGCGGCGAATCACCTTGTTGGAGAAGATCCGCGACAGCCTGGAGTTGCTTGAGGTGTCGATCAGTTCCGGCTCACCGATGGCCAGCAACAGCCGTTCAGCCGCCGATGCGTAGGCACTGCGATCCTCTTTGCACAGCTCGAGGTACTCCTGCAGCGAGAGTTCTTCCTGGCGCGTGGACTCGAAGCGTTGTTGGAAGTGGCTAAAAATACTCATGACGTCACCTCGCTCGATACGTGGAGACGACGCCGGATCAGTCAGCTGATGCTGGCATGCAATCGGGGAAACCGACTGCTGTATACCCCCCAGAACACCCTGAAACGCTACCGATGACCCGCACGCCGGTGTACCGGCTCTCCCCTTTTTTGGATGGCCTGTGCTTAAGAGTAGTTGGTTCTGGCCAAGGTCAAGGGCGGGGAGCCAAGAAGACGCCTACGACCGTTCGTCAGGTCAGGCGCGAGCCCGCAGGGAATGCGGGCTGCAGTAAAAATGAAAAAATTACTCGGCGCTGCCCTGGGCGGTTTCGGCCGGGTAGGTGGCGCGCCACAGCTCGAAGCCGCCGTCCACGCTGTAGACCTCGGAGAAGCCCTGGCCGACCAGGTAGGCGGCGGCGCTCTGGCTGGAATTGCCGTGGTAGCAGACCACCAGGGTAGGGGCGTCGAGGTCGGCGTTGCGGATGAAATCGGCCACCGAGTGGTTGTCCAGGTGCCGGGCGCCGGTGATGTGGCCGGCGGCGAAAGCCTGCGGGTCGCGAATGTCGACCACGACGGCGCCTTGAGCGCGCAGGGCCAGGGCCTGTTCAGGGGGGATGCGCTTGAATTCGCTCATGGGGTGGTTCCTTCAGAACTGATCGAGGGGGCAGCCGGCGGGCGCGGGGTGCCTTCGCGGGTGCAGTCACAGCGGTGATATTCGCCGCTGTCGACGTTGTACAGGGTCATGGCGCCGCCCCACACGCAGCCGGTGTCGAGGGCGATCACGCCGGGCACATCGACGCGGCCTTCAAGGGCAGCCCAGTGGCCGAAGATGATCTTCACGTGGCGTGAGCGGCGCTCGGGGTGGTCGAACCAGGGCTTGTAGCCTTTCGGTGCGCTGTCCAGGCCCTCCTTGCTCTTGAGGTCAAGCTTGCCGGTGGCTGTGCAGAAGCGCATACGGGTGAAGTAGTTGGTGATCACCCGCAGGCGTTCGATGCCGGCGAGGTCCTTGCTCCACTTGTTCGGCTCGTTGCCGTACATGCCATCGAGGTAAGGCTGCAGGCGGTTGTCGTCGCGCAGCACCTGCTCGACCTCTGCCGCCAGTTCCAGGGCCCGGCCCAGGGTCCACTGCGGCGGTATGCCGGCGTGGGCCATGGCGATACCGCGGGCTTCGTCGTAGTGCAGCAGCTTCTGATGGCGCAGCCAGTCGAACAGGCGGTCGGCGTCGGGGGCTTCGATGATCTCGCGCAGTGTGTCGCTTTTTTTCAGGCGCTCGACGTTGTGCCAGGCGGCCAGCAGGTGCAGGTCGTGGTTGCCCAGTACGCAGACCAGCGCGTGGCGGATCGAATACAGGTAGCGCAAGGTTTCCAGCGACTCGGGGCCACGGTTGACCAGGTCGCCCACCAGCCACAGGCGGTCGACGGCCGGGTCGAAGCGCACGCGTTCGAGCAGGCACTTGAGTGGCTGCAGGCAGCCCTGCAGGTCACCGACCGCATAGGTGGCCATCAGTGCAGCGCCCCGGGCACCGCCAGGCGGAACGGGGCGACCGGCGCGTCGAAGCGTTTGCCGTCTTCGGCGAACATCTGGTAGCTGCCCTGCATGGTGCCGACCCGGGTGCCGATCACCGCGCCACTGCTGTAGGTGTGGCTTTGGCCTGGCTCGATCAGCGGTTGCTGGCCGATCACTCCGGCGCCGCGCACTTCCTCGACCTCGCCGTCACCGTTGGTGATCAGCCAATGGCGGGACATCAGCTTGGCGCTGAGCGTGCCGTTGTTCTGCACGGTGATGGTGTACGCGAAGGCGAAACGATTGCTTTCGGGGTCGGATTGGTCTTTGAGGTAGCGGGTCACGACGCTGACGTCGATCTGGTAGCGGGGGTCGGACATGCAAGGGCCTTGGGGAACTGACGCAATAACGCAGTCTAGGCCATTGGGAGGGGGGAGGGCCAGCGGTGTAGGGGGAGGGAGATGAGTGTCGTCAGTGCCGGCCTCTTCGCGGGGCAAGCCCGCTCCCACAGGTATCGCATAATTCCTGTAGGAGCCGGCTTGCCGGCGATGGCTTTTACTGCTGCTGTTCGGCCAGCTTGTCGGCCAGGCGCACGAAGGCGGCCAGGTCGAGCTGCTCGGGGCGCAGGCTGCCATCGACGCCGGCGGCTTCGATGGCCTGGCTGTCGAGCACGCCCTTGAGCGTGTTGCGCAGGGTTTTGCGGCGCTGGTTGAAAGCTTCGCGGACCACGTGTTCCAGCAGTTTCGGGCTTTTGGCCGGGTGCGGCAGCACCTCGTGGGGCACCAGGCGCACGATGGCCGAGTCGACCTTCGGTGGCGGGTTGAAGGCACCAGGGCCGACGTTGAACAGGTGCTCCACGCGGCAGTGGTACTGCACCATGATCGACAGCCGGCCCCAGTCGCCGCCGCCAGGGCCTGCGGCCATGCGCTCGACCACTTCCTTTTGCAGCATGAAGTGCATGTCGCGAATCAGGTGGGCGTGATTGAGCAGGTGGAAGATCAGCGGGGTGGAGATGTTGTAGGGCAGGTTGCCGACCACCTTGAGGCTGCGCTCGGGCACACCCAACTGGTTGAAGTCGAACTTCAGCGCATCGCCCTGGTGCAGGCGGAAGTTGTCACGGCCGGCGAACTTGTGTTGCAGGATCGGCACCAGGTCCTTGTCCAGCTCTACCACGTCCAGCTGTGCGCCGCTGCCCAGCAGGCCCTCGGTCAGGGCGCCCTGGCCCGGGCCGATTTCCAGCAGGTGTTCGCCGGCCTTGGCGTTGATCGCCCGCAGAATGCGGTCGATGATCCCTGCGTCGTGCAGGAAGTTCTGGCCGAAGCGCTTGCGCGCCCGGTGTTGGTATTGCTCGTTCATGGTCGGTTCTCGGCCATCTGGTAGGCGGTGTGCAGGGCGACGCGCAGGCTGCCGGTATCGACCTTGCCGCTGCCGGCCAGGTCCAGGGCGGTGCCGTGGTCGACCGAGGTGCGGATGATCGGCAGGCCCAGCGTCACGTTGACTGCAGCGCCGAAGCCTTTGTACTTGAGTACCGGCAGGCCCTGGTCGTGGTACATCGCCAGCACTGCGTCGCAGTGCTCCAGATATTTGGGGGTAAACAGGGTATCGGCCGGCAGCGGGCCGCGCAGGTCCATGCCTTCGGCGCGCAGGCGCTCAAGCGCAGGCTCGATGATGTCGATTTCTTCGCGGCCCAGGTGGCCGCCTTCTCCGGCGTGGGGGTTGAGCCCGCAGACCAGGATGCGTGGGTTGGCGATACCGAACTTGTCGCGCATGTCTGCGTGCAGGATGCGGGTGACCCGTTCCAGGCGCTCAGGGGTGATGGCGTCGGCGATATCGCGCAGGGGCAGGTGAGTGGTGACCAGGGCCACGCGCAGGCCATGGGTGGCCAGCATCATTACCACCTGCCGGGTGTGGGTGAGGTCGGCGAGGAATTCGGTATGCCCGGAGAAGGCAATACCGCTCTCGTTGATCACGCCCTTGTGCACTGGCGCTGTGATCATCCCGGCGAAATCGCCGTTCAGGCAGCCGTTGCCGGCGCGGGTGAGGGTTTCGAGGACGAACGCGGCATTGGCCTTGTCCAGCTGGCCGGCCGTAACCGGTTTGGCCAGGGCAGTGTCCCATACATACAGGCTGCCCGCAGGCGCGGGCTGGTCGGGGAACTGGCCGGGGGCAACCGGTAGCAGGCTGACGGCCAGCCCCAGCTGCGTGGCCCGCTCGGCGAGCAGGTCACGGCTGGTGATGGCGATCAGGGGGTGGGGCTGGGCCTCGGCGGCGAGCAGCAGGCACAGGTCGGGGCCTATGCCGGCCGGTTCGCCGGGTGTAACGGCGAAGCGCAGGGGCTTCACTGGGCGGCCTGGTCAGCGCCAGGCAGCTTGATTTCAACGTAGGCTTCGTCGCGGATCTGGCGCAGCCAGGTCTGCAGCTCTTCGTCGTACTTGCGGTTGCGCAACACGCTCATGGCCTGCTGTTCACGGGCCTGCTCGGTGCTGTCGGTGGCGCGGCGGCCCAGCACTTCCAGTACGTGCCAGCCGTATTGGGTCTGGAACGGCTTGGTCACGACGCCTTGCTGGGCATTGGCCATCTGCTCGCGGAACTCCGGCACCAGGCTGTTCGGGTCGACCCAGTTGAGGTCGCCACCGTTGAGTGCCGAGCCCGGGTCTTCCGAGAAGCTCTTCGCAAGTTCTGCGAAGTCTTCGCCGTTCTCGATGCGCTCGTAGATACGCTCGGCCAATTGCTTGGTGGCCGCTTCGTTGCGGATCTCGCTTGGCTTGATCAGGATGTGGCGCACATGCACTTCGTCACGCAGCACGCTTTCGCTACCGCCACGCTTCTCTTCCAGCTTGAGGATGATGAAGCCGTTGGGGATGCGGATCGGCTGGGTGATGTCGCCGATGGCCATGCTGCTGAGCATCTTGGCGAAGTCAGGTGGCAGCTGGCCGGCTTTGCGCCAGCCCATCTCGCCGCCTTCCAGGGCGTTTTCACTGGCCGAGTTGGCGATTGCCAGCTGGCCGAAGTCGGCGCCTTGGCGCAGTTGCTGGTAGACGTCACCGACCTTGCGCGCCGCTTTTTGAATGTCTTCTGAGTTGGCGGCTTCCGGGGTGGGGATGAGGATGTTGGCGAGGCGGTACTCTTCCGACATCTGCATCTTGCCCATGTCCGAGTTGAGGAAGTTCTTCACTTCCTGCTCGGACACCTGGATGCGCTCGGCCACGCGGCGCTGACGCACGCGGCTGATGATCATCTCGCGCTTGACCTGCTCGCGAGCGTCGTCGAACGACAGGCCGTCGTGGGCCAGGGCTGCACGGAACTGCTCCAGCGACATGCCATTGCGCTGGGCAATGGTGCCGATGGCCTGGTTCAGCTCTTCGTCGGTGATGCGAATGCCGGAACGTTCGCCGATCTGCAACTGCAGGTTCTCGACGATCAGGCGCTCCAGCACCTGCTGTTCCAGGGCGCCGGAGGGCGGCACGCCACCACCGCGCTTGGCGATGGTCTGCTGCACTTCGCGCACGCGCTGGTCCAACTGGCTTTGCATGACCACGTCGTTGTCGACGATGGCCACTACGCGGTCAAGGGGTTGCGGGGCGGCATGCACCGCGCCGCTCAGCAATACAGCGCCCAGCAACACCGGGCGCAGTCGATCAATAAGCTTGGTCTTCACGTGTACGATAACCTTGAATGCCTTGGTCCAGGAACGACTCGACCTTGTTGCCCATGACGCCGCCGAGGCCCTTGAGCACGATTTGCAGGAAGACGCCATGGTCGCCCTTCTCGTTTGCCGGGGTGGCCTGGCTGAAGTCGTCGTAGTCGACCCAGTAACGGTTGATCAGACGCAGTTTCCAGCAGCAGCTGTCGTACTCGAAGCCACCGAAGGCTTCCAGTGTGCGGTTGCGGTTGTAGTCGTGCTGCCAGCGCGCGATGGCGTTCCACTGGGGAACGATCGGCCAGATGACCGAGAAGTCATGCTGCTGGATCTTGTAGTAATCCTTGATGTAGTTCGCGTCACCCGGGGTGCCGTAGTCGCCACCACCCACTTTCCACGTACCGGTAATCGAGTCGTAGTTGATGGTGTCGTTGCGGTAGCGGTAGCCGAGGTTGACGATCTTGTTCGGATTGTCCTCAGGCTGGTAGTGGAACATGGCACTGGCCGAACGGGTGCTGCTGCTGTCCGGGTCCCAGTTGAAGTCCGAATTGAAGCGCCAGTCGCGGTTGAAGGCGTATTCGTACTCCAGCGCATAAGGTGACGTGCTGGACTGGCTGTCCTTGCGGGTGCGGTAGTCGATGCCCGGCAGCTGGACCTTGCGGTCTTCGAAGTAGTAGGCCTGGCCAATGCTGAAACGCTGACGCTGGAAGCCGTTCGGCTCGACCCAGCGGCTGGTCACGCCCAGCGACAGCTTGTTCTCGTCACCGATGCGGTCGGTGCCGGAGAAGCGGTTGTCACGGAACAGCGAGCTGTAGTTGAACAGGCTCTCGCCGGTGTCGAACAGCGGGATGTCCGATTGGTCCTTGTTCGGGACGTAGAGGTAGAACAGGCGCGGTTCGAGGGTCTGGCGGTACTCTTGGCCGAACAACTGGGTGTTGCGATCAAAGTACAGGCCGCTGTCCACACTGAAGACCGGGATGTCGCGGTTGATCGAGCTGCTGTAGCTGCCGTAGCCGGGTTTCGACGCCAGGGTCACCGCCTCAGCCCGACCTTGGCTGTCCAGGTCGAGGTTGTAGTTGGTGTAGACGTATTTGAGCTTCGGTGTGACGTAGCCGTAGCCGGCTTCCATCGGCAGGCTGATGGCCGGTGCGAATTTCAGGCGCGTGCCGTTGGCCCGGGCGATGCCGGCGATGTTCTGGTCCAGGCGGCGGCCGTCGAGGCCGGCAGTGGTGTCCAACTCGCCGTCCTCGTTGAACACCGGGCCGTGCTTGAGGTCACGTTCGAAGCGCACCGCTTCGGATTCGTAGCTCAGGTCGAAGCCGCTCGGATGGAACGGCAGCATGCCGTTCAAGGTGACTTGAGGCAGGCGATCGTACGGCGTGACCTGCGACAGCGTGGCCATTTCGTAGGCATGCACGTTCAGGCGGGCGGTGTAGCTGTCGCCACGGTAGGTGAGTGCGCCTTGCTGGTCGACTACATCCTTGCTCTCGACGCCGATCTGGTCGGATTCGAGGTCTTGGAAGTAGAACGGGTCGCTGATGTCGGTGTAGTTCACCTCGGTCATCAAGCGCTCGTCCAGGCCACCCTTGTGCTGCCAGTTGATCATCCAGCGATCTTTCTGGTAGTCGGTCTGGTCCTTGCGGTCATCGTTCGCGTCGTTGAGGAACGCACCGCCGAACTGGCCTTCGCTGGACTTGGTCAGGTAGCGGAACTCACCTTCCATCAGCAGGCCGCGCTTGCTCATGTAGCGCGGGTACAACGTGGCGTCGTAGTTAGGCGCCAGGTTGAAGTAATAGGGCGTGACCAGCATGAAGCCGGAGTCGCCGCCGGTGCTGAACGACGGCGGCAGGAAGCCGGACTGGCGACGGTCGTCGATCGGGAAGTAGATATACGGCGTGTACAGCACCGGAATATCCTTGACCCGCAGGGTGACGTTGGTCGCGGTACCGAAACCGGTGGCCGGGTTCAGGGTGATGTTGTTGCCCTTGAGCTGCCATGCGTTGCTGCCCGGCTCACAGGTGGTATAGGTACCGTCCTTGAGGCGGATGATGGCGTTCTCGGCGCGCTTGGCGTACAGCGCGTTGCCGCGGATGTGCGACTTGTGCATCACGTATTCGGCGTTGTCGACCCGGGCTTCGCCGGTATCGAGCTGGATCTGCGCTTCGTCGCCGACTACCAACGTACCGTTGTCGCGGATCTTGACGTTGCCCTTGAGCTCGCCGCGGTTTTCGGTCTGGTACAGGTTGGCCTCGTCAGCTTCGGCCTGCATGCTGCCCTGGCGCATGACCACGTTACCGGCGAGCGTGGCAATTTGCTGCTCTTGCTGGTACTTGGACACCTTGGCGTTGATGTAGGTCGGCGACTCGTCCTTGGGCGTGGAGTCGTTCATGCCCGGGCGGATAGGCTCGATGTAGGCGCCACCGCAGTACGGGCCGGTTTCGGCCAGTTGCGCAGGGGTGAGCTTGTCACGCGGGACCCAGTCGAGGTGGCTGTAGTCTTCGCTGCGCGACTTCAGGCCACGGCCCTTGCTCTCGGTGACCTGCACAGGCTTGTCGGCCTGGGCTTCGGCGACCTCGCCAGCGGCCACCGGCGCATCGGCGCTGGCAGCGGCTGCACCTGGGTGCACTGGGCGTGGCGGCAGGTTGTTGGTGGTCTTGGGCTTGCAGTCCCAGCCACCGGCGGCGGACACTTGGCAGTCGAACTGCTCGGCTGCCATCACATACGACGAGGCCAGAGGCTGCAATGCCAGCAGACTGCCAGTCACCAGCAACGGAAACTTTCTACGAAACGCGGGGGATTTCAATGCCATCTTATTAGTCCGGGCTTCCTGCGTGCCATCTGCCCGCGTGTGGGGGCCGCACGCCTCTCGATGGTCTGAAAAAGATGCTGGATAATAAAGCATGACCCGCTTGACGGCTAGGGCCGTCGGAGACCCTTGTAATGCTCGACCAAGATGTACGCCTGCAACAACTGACTGCCTGGCTGGATGAGCAGTTGGCCAACCTGTTCCGCAACAACGGTTGGGGTGAGGTGCCCGAGGGCACGCTGACCGCGGCCAGCAGCGATGCCAGTTTCCGCCGTTACTTCCGCTGGGAGGGCGCCGGCCACAGCTTCGTGATCATGGATGCGCCGCCGCCGCAGGAGAACTGCGCCCCGTTCGTCGCCATCGACCATTTGCTGGCCAGTGCCGCTGTACACGTGCCGCAGGTGCTCGCCCAGGACCTTGAGCGCGGCTTTCTGTTGCTGGGCGACCTGGGTCGCCAGACTTATCTGGACATCATTACTGCCGACAACGCCGACGGCTTGTTCGCCGATGCCATCGATGCGCTGCTGAAGCTGCAGCGCCTGCCGATGGACGCCGTGCTGCCTAGCTATGACGATGCCCTGCTGCGCCGCGAAGTCGAGCTGTTCCCGGAGTGGTACGTGGGCCGTGAGCTGGGCCTGCAACTCAACGACAAGCAGAAAGACACCTGGCAGCGAGTCAGCCAGTTGCTGATCGACAGCGCCCTGGCCCAGTCCAAAGTGCTGGTGCACCGCGACTACATGCCGCGCAACCTGATGCAGAGCACGCCCAACCCCGGCGTGTTGGACTTCCAGGATGCGGTCTACGGCCCGGTCACCTACGACATCACCTGCCTGTTCAAGGACGCGTTCGTCAGTTGGCCACAGGCGCGGGTCGAGGGCTGGCTGCGTGACTACTGGCACAAGGCTCAGGCCGCCGGCATCCCGGTGCAGGCCGACTTCGAGGCCTTCCAGCGTGCCAGTGACCTGATGGGCGTGCAGCGCCACCTGAAGGTGATCGGCATCTTTGCCCGTATCTGCCACCGCGATGGCAAGCCGCGCTACCTGGCCGATGTACCGCGGTTCTTCTCTTATATAGAAGAAGTGATCGGCCGCCGGCCGGAACTGGCCGAGCTGGGCCAGCTGATTGCCGAACTGCAAGCCGGGGCGCGCCGATGAAGGCGATGATTCTGGCGGCAGGCAAGGGCGAGCGCATGCGCCCGCTCACCCTGCATACCCCCAAGCCGCTGGTGCAAGCCGCCGGCAAGCCACTGATCGAATACCACCTGGAGGCGCTGGCCCGTGCCGGTTTCACCGAGGTGGTGATCAACCACGCCTGGCTAGGCGAGCAGATCGAGGCCCACCTGGGCGACGGCCAGCGCTTCGGCCTGAGCATCCGCTACTCGCCCGAAGGCGAGCCGCTGGAGACCGGCGGCGGCATCTTCAAGGCGCTGCCGCTGCTGGGTGATGAGCCGTTCCTGCTGGTCAACGGCGACATCTGGACCGACTACGACTTTGCCGGGCTGCGTGCTCCGCTCGGCGGTCTGGCGCACCTGGTGCTGGTGGACAACCCCGGCCACCACGGCCGGGGTGACTTCCGCCTGCTGGACGGGCGGGTGGTGGACGGTGATGACGCCCCCGGCACCCTGACCTTCAGCGGTATCTCGGTACTGCACCCGGCATTGTTCGAAGGCTGCCAGCCTGGCGCCTTCAAGCTGGCGCCGTTGCTGCGCCAGGCGATGGCCGAAGGCCGGGTGAGCGGCGAGCGCCATAGCGGCCTGTGGGTCGATGTCGGCACCCTCGAGCGCCTGGCGGATGTCGAACGCCTGATTAACGGGCGCGCCTGAGATGTGGTGGCCGAGCACATTGATCGGTGCCGGGGCCGGGTTCGCCGTGGCCAGCATCCCCGGGGCTTTGCTCGGCGCGTTGCTGGGCCAGGCCATGGATCGGCGCCTGCGCCTGCAAGGGTGGGATGATATGCGCGAGCGCCTGGGCGGGCGCCCGGCGCTGCGTGACGA
Organism: Pseudomonas sp. NPDC089406; assembly: GCF_044900265.1. Classification (NCBI taxonomy): domain Bacteria; kingdom Pseudomonadati; phylum Pseudomonadota; class Gammaproteobacteria; order Pseudomonadales; family Pseudomonadaceae; genus Pseudomonas; species Pseudomonas sp. NPDC089406. Next base: position 215,900 of record NZ_JBJDNC010000004.1, read on the forward strand.
CGAGTTGCTGTTCGTGCTGCTGGGGCGCCTGGCCAAGAGCGATGGCCGGGTGCTGGAGGGGCATATCCAGCAGGCACGCCAGGAGATGACCCGCCTTGACCTGACTGAACCGGCGCGCCTGCGGGCGATTGCCGCCTTCAACCGTGGCAAGGCCGGCAAGGACCGGCTCAAGACGCACCTGCGGCGGATCCGCCTGCAGCCGCATGCTGCCGAGGGCACCTTGCGTGCCTGCTGGCGTATGGTCTGGGCCGACGGCAAGGCCGGGCGCCATGAGCGTGACCTGTTGATGGGCTGGGGCGAGCTGCTGGGGCTGAGCCGCAACCAGGTGCACGCGCTGTCGCTGGAGTACGAGCCGCGCAAGGCGTCGGTCGAGGGCAGCATGACCTATGCCGCTGCGCTGCGCCTGCTGGGGGTGGAGCCGGATACCGCGAGCGACCAGGTCAAGCAGGCCTATCGCCGGCTGGTCAGCCGTCATCACCCGGACAAGCTGGTGGGCAACGGCGCCAGCGAAGCGCAGGTGCGCGAGGCAACCGAGCTGACCCGCGACCTGCACCAGGCCTATGCCATGATCCGCAAGCGCCGGGGCTTCTGAACCGCTTGAACCCTGCGCGCTACCTGTAGGAGCCGGCTTGCCGGCGATGAGGCCGGCACAGCCAGCGCCGGGCATTTGCTCTTATCAAGTGGTGCTAAGTGGCGCGTGGGGGCATCTGCCTTGTGCTGCCGGCCCGGGCCTCATCGCCGGCAAGCCGGCTCCTACAGGGTTCAGTGCAGGTCTTAGGTTTTTACTCTTCCTGTGGCGTCAACCAGCCGCGCACCCGGCGCAACAGCTGCTCCTGCTCGGCAGCCTTGTTTCCCGGCATGGCGATCAGCGACAGCTGGCGGTACTGGCTGTCCTTCTGCCGCTTGCTGGCTTGCAGGCGCGCTTGCGCCGCCAGGCGGTCCTGGGTGCGGGTGGCGTAATAGATGTCGGCAGCCGGCACTTTCAGGGTCGGGGTCAGGCTCAGCAGGTCATGCTCGACCCGGGCCGGGGTTTGCGCGGCCACCATCACCAGCTTTTGCACTTGCGGTGGCTGCTTTTCGCTCAGATAGCGCGCCGCCCAGTAGGCACCGCTACCATTGCCCAGCAGCACGATGCTGCGCGCCTTTTGCTGCTGGGCATAGGCCACGGCGGCATCCAGGCGGGCGAAGATGCGTTCGGCGTCGCTTTCGTCGTTGTGTTCGTCGGCTTCGACCGCGTCGGTGCTTTCGGCAGTGTCGGCCTCGGGGGCGGTGGCCTGGGCGACGTTGGCGTTGGCATCGGCCGGGGTATCCTTGGCCGGGGCCGATTCACCCTTGGGCGCCGCCGGCTCTGCGGCAGGCTTGGCTTCGACCCGCGCCTGCGGGCGCTCGGCCAGCAGGTCCGGCAGGCTGACGCTCAGGGTGTGCCAGCCGACATCGGGAAAGCCGCGGCGCAGCGGCCCGACGGTGTTCGGCCAGTCGGCGTTCTCGCCAGCCCCCGGCACGATGATGACCGCGCCCTTGGGGTCGCTGTCGTTGGCCGGTTTCCACAGCGCCAGGAAGCTTTCGCCATCGGCTTGCAGCATCTGTTGTTCGGCCTTGGGTACCCGGCGCTCGAGCGCCAGGGCATCGTCGGCACTGCGTTCGGCCAGCGGCGCACGTGGGGCCGGGGCGGCGGCTTCGGCCGCAGGCTCGGTTTTTTCGGCGTCGGCTGCCTGGGCGGCCAGCGGCAGGAGCGAGGCGAGGCAGATCATTGCCAGCTTCGTGCGATAAAGTGTGAACATGGATCGGTCCAGGGCCATAGAGATACCGGCAGCCTAATAGTATTTGTCCGCGACGGCCATGTTGTGCGGCCATCCTTACCAAGACGAGGGTATAGATGAAGCGAGTGCGTTGCCTGTGGGTTATCGGCTGGTTGTGTCTGCCCTTGATCGCTCTGGCCGGGCCGGCCATGCCGGTGGCGGTGGTGCTGGAGCCTGCGCAGCAGCAGTGGCTGGATGCGCATCGCAACTTGCGCGTGGGGCTGGTGCTGCAAGCACCCTACGCTCAGTTCGACCGGCGCCTGCAGCAGTTCTACGGGGCCAACGTCGAACTGGTCAACGCCCTGGCGCAAAACCTCAAGCTCGACCTGACCTGGCGCGGCTTCAACGACGAGGCGGCGCTGGAGCATGCCTTGCTGGCCGGCGAGATCGATTTCGCCCCGGGCCTGACCCAGACCCCGGCCAGCCTGCGTAACTGGTTGTTCAGCGACCCCTACATGCGCGTGCCGCAGCTGGTGGTGGGCATGCGCAGCGGCGCGGTGGCGGTGGAGCTGGAAAAGCTCGGCGCCAACGACCGGGTGGCGGTGCGCATGCCGTCGCGCCTGGCCGACTACCTGCGCGGCAACTATGGCAACCTCAACCTGCAGGGTGTACCCAACGAGCGCGAGGCGCTGCAACTGGTGCTGGGCGGGCAGGCCGGCTTTGCCGTGGTGGACGAGGCGCAGCTCAGTCGGTTGTCCCGCGAGAACGAATTCGCTGACCTGGCGGTGGTCGGCGATATCGGCCTGCCGCAGTTGCTGCGGGTGGGGTCGCGCCGCGACTGGCCGCTGCTGGCCGATGTGCTCGAACGCGGTTTGCAGGCGCTGCCGGCCAAGCAGCTGGAACAGATGCACCAGCGTTGGCTGCAACCCAAATACCCGCGGTTTTCCGAGTCGGCCGGGTTCTGGCAGAACCTGGCGCTGCTGTTCGGCCTGCTGTTGCTCTGCGCCATGGCCACCCTGGTGTGGCAGCGCCGCCAGCAGCGCGGGCTGGAGCGCGGCTTGCTGGCGGCGCGCGAGAGCCTGGCCGAACGGCAGACCCGCGAAGAGGCGCTGCGCCTGAGCCAGTTCTCCATCGACCAGAGCACCGTGGGTATTCTGTGGGTCAACTGGGACAGCCATATCCGCTACGCCAACCACGCCGCCGAGCGCATGCTCGGGTTCGCCGAGGGCGTCTTGCTCGACCGGCCGCTGATCGACATCGAGCCGAACCTGAGCATGGACCGCTGGCTGGAGCTGTGGAAGCGCGCCCGCTCGGGCGAGGGCGGCGACCTGCAGTTCGAAAGCCAGGTGCGCAGCGCCAGCGGCGAGCTGCTGCCGGTGGACCTGTCGCTGTCGTTCTTGCGCTTTCGCGACGCCGAGTACCTGGTGGTGTTCGTCACCGACGTCACCGAGCGCCGCCGTGCCCTGGCCGCGCTGCGCGAGAGCGAGGCGCGGCTCAAGGGCATCGCCGGCAACGTGCCGGGGCTGGTGTTCCGCCTGGAGCGTGACGCGGCCGAGGGCGAGCTGGAATTCCCCTACATCAGCGAGGGCAGCGAGGCGTTGGTGGGTTATACCCCGGCGGCGATCCAGCACCCGGACATGGGCCTGCGCAACCTGGTGCACCCCGAGGACCGTGCCGATTACCACCGGGTACAGGACATCGCCCTGGCGGGTGACCAGGACTGGTCGTGGCAGGGTCGCATCCTTACCCGCGAGGGTGAGCAGCGCTGGGCCGACATCAAGGCCACCACCCGCCACCTGGGCGATGGCAGGGTGGTGTGGGACGGAGTGGTGTGGGACATCACCCAGGGCAAGCAGGCCGAACTGGCCCTGGCTGGCTCGCAAGAGCAGTTGCGCGAGCTGTCGGCACACCTGGAGAGCGTGCGAGAAGAAGAAAAGGCACGCATCGCCCGCGAAGTGCACGATGAGCTGGGGCAGATGCTCACCGTGCTCAAGCTCGAGGTGTCGATGTGCGAGCTGGCCTACGCCGAGTTGGATAGCGGGCTGAACGAGCGCCTGGCCAGCATGAAGCGCCTGATTGCCCAGCTGTTCCAGCTGGTGCGCGATGTGGCCACGGCGTTGCGCCCGCCGATTCTGGATGCCGGCATTGCCTCGGCCATCGAATGGCAAGCCCGGCGCTTCGAGGCGCGCACGCAGATCCCGTGCCTGGTACAGGTGCCGGATAATCTGCCACCCTTGAGCGATGCCAAGGCCACCGGGCTGTTCCGCATTTTGCAGGAGGCGCTGACCAACGTGATGCGCCACGCCCAGGCGCATACCGTGCAGATCGAACTGGTGCGCGAGGGCCAGCAACTGCGCCTGACGGTGATCGACGACGGCGCAGGTTTTGCCATCGATGCCGCAAGGCCCGCATCGTTTGGCCTGGTGGGGGTACGGGAGCGGGTATTGATGCTGGGCGGCAGCATGACCCTGGACAGCGAGCCGGGCGAGGGCACCAGCCTGAGCGTGGCGATTCCATTGATGCAGGAGAAACAGTCGTGATTCGAGTGCTGGTGGCCGAAGACCACACCATCGTCCGTGAGGGCATCAAGCAGTTGATCGGCCTGGCCAAGGACATGCAGGTGGCCGGCGAGGCGGGTAATGGCGAGCAGTTGCTGGACACCCTGCGGCATACGCCCTGCGAGGTGGTGTTGCTGGATATCTCGATGCCCGGGGTCAATGGCCTGGAGGCGATCCCGCGCATCCGCGCGCTGAACAACCCGCCGGCAATCCTGATGCTGTCGATGCACGACGAGGCGCAGATGGCGGCGCGGGCGCTGAAGGCCGGGGCGGCGGGCTATGCCACCAAGGACAGCGACCCGGCGCTGCTGCTGACCGCCATCCGCCGGGTGGCGGGGGGAGGGCGCTACATCGACCCGGCCCTGGCCGACCGCATGGTGTTCGAGGTGGGCCTGACCGAGACCCGGCCGTTGCATACGTTGTTGTCCGAGCGCGAGTTCTCGGTGTTCGAGCGTCTGGCCCAAGGTGCCAACGTCAACGACATCGCCCTGCAGCTGGCGCTGTCGAACAAGACCATCAGCACCCACAAGGCGCGGCTGATGCAGAAGCTCAAGGTGAACTCGCTGGCGGAACTGGTGAAGTACGCCATGGAGCACAAGCTGGTGTGAGTGTTCTGGTTGCGACAGGCAGATTGTTGGCCTGGCAGGAGACCCTGTGGGAGCGGGTTTACCCGCGAATGGGCCCGACCTGCTGATCTCGGTGGCTGCACCGGCCTCTTCGCGGGTAAACCCGCTCCCACAGGCCCTGCGTGGCCCCTGACTGGCATTCCAATCACGCCATCCGTGTAGGGCAATCCCTACACCAACTCTTCCACCCGGACGATGGCATTCTCTCAGCACCGCCGATTTCCGCACCCTTGCCGCTCTTCTACGCTGTTGCCTACGCAGTCATTCCAACAAGAAGGTGCAGGGCATGAGCGAGGCGAATTCGAACGAGACGCTGGTCAGCTTCCGTGGTGTGCAGAAGAGCTACGACGGCGAATCGCTGATCGTCAAAGACCTCAACCTGGACATTCGCAAGGGCGAGTTCCTCACCCTGCTCGGCCCTTCCGGCTCGGGCAAGACCACCAGCCTGATGATGCTGGCAGGCTTCGAGACCCCCACCGCCGGCGAGATCCAGCTGGCCGGGCGCTCGATCAACAACGTGCCGCCGCACAAGCGCGACATCGGCATGGTGTTCCAGAACTACGCGCTGTTCCCGCACATGACCGTGGCCGAAAACCTGGCCTTCCCCTTGAGCGTGCGCAACCTGAGCAAGACCGACATCAGCGAGCGGGTCAAGCGCGTGCTCAACATGGTCCAGCTGGATGCCTTCGCCAAGCGCTACCCCGGCCAGCTGTCCGGCGGCCAGCAGCAGCGCGTGGCCCTGGCCCGGGCGCTGGTGTTCGAGCCGCAGCTGGTGCTGATGGACGAACCGCTGGGGGCGCTGGACAAACAACTGCGCGAACACATGCAGATGGAGATCAAGCACATCCACCAGCGCCTGGGCGTGACCGTGGTGTACGTGACCCACGATCAGGGCGAGGCGCTGACCATGTCTGACCGGGTGGCGGTGTTCCACCAGGGCGAGATCCAGCAGATCGCCGACCCGCGCACCCTCTACGAAGAACCCTGCAACACCTTCGTCGCCAACTTCATCGGCGAGAACAACCGCATCAACGGCACCCTGCTGGCCAGCGACGGCAAGCGCTGCCAGGTGCAGCTGGGCCGTGGCGAACGTGTCGAAGCGCTGGCGGTGAACGTCGGCCAGGCCGGCGAGCCGGTGACCCTGTCGATCCGCCCCGAGCGGGTGCGCCTGAACGGCCACAGCGAAAACTGCGCAAACCGCTTCTCTGGCCGGGTGGCCGAGTTCATCTACCTGGGCGACCACGTGCGGGTGCGCCTGGAAGTCTGCGGCAAGGCTGATTTTTTCGTGAAACAGCCGATTGCCGAGCTCGACCCGGCCCTGGCCGTGGGCGATGTGGTACCGCTGGGCTGGGAGGTGGAGCACGCCCGCGCGCTCGATCCGATCGCCGAAGCCCATTGAAGGAATGCTTCACCAACCCTGTACTGTGGAGAGAATAATAATGCGCAAGCAGTTGAAACTGACCGCCCTGGCCCTCGGCCTGTGCGTCGCCGGGCAGGCCCTGGCCGCCGACCTCACCGTGGTGTCGTTCGGTGGCGCCAACAAGGCGGCCCAGGTGAAAGCGTTCTACGAGCCATGGGAGAAGGCCGGCAAGGGCAAGATCGTCGCCGGTGAGTACAATGGTGAAATGGCCAAGGTCAAGGCCATGGTCGACACCAACAGCGTGTCCTGGAACCTGGTGGAAGTGGAGTCGCCGGAGCTGGCCCGCGGTTGCGACGAGGGCATGTTCGAAGAACTTGACCCTGCGCTGTTCGGCAACGAGTCGGACTACGTCAAGGGCGCTATCCAGCCGTGCGGCGTGGGCTTCTTCGTGTGGTCCACGGTGCTGGCCTACAACGCCGACAAACTCAAGACCGCACCGACCAGTTGGGCCGATTTCTGGGATACCCAGAAATTCCCGGGCAAGCGCGGCCTGCGCAAGGGCGCCAAGTACACCCTGGAGTTCGCCCTGATGGCCGACGGCGTGGCGCCGAAGGACGTGTACCAGGTGCTGGGCACCAAAGAGGGCCAGGACCGCGCCTTCAAGAAACTCGATCAGCTCAAGCCGAGCATCCAGTGGTGGGAAGCCGGCGCCCAGCCGCCGCAATACCTGGCCTCGGGTGACGTGGTCATGAGCTCGGCCTACAACGGGCGCATCGCCGCGGTGCAGAAAGAGAGCAACCTCAAGGTGGTGTGGAACGGCGGTATCTACGACTTCGACGCCTGGGCCATCCCGAAAGGCGCCAAGAATGCCGACGAGGCGAAGAAGTTCATCGCCTACACCGTGCAGCCCGAGCAGCAGAAGACCTACTCCGAGAACATCGCCTACGGCCCGGCCAACTCCAAGGCAGTGCCGCTGCTGGCGGACGCGGTGAAGAAGGACATGCCGACCACGCCTGAGAACATCGCCAACCAGGTGCAGATCGACGTGGCCTTCTGGGCCGACAACAGCGAACAGCTGGAGCAACGCTTCAACGCCTGGGCGGCGAAGAAGTAGGGGCGCAATCCCTGAGGCCTGTAGGAGCGGCCTTGTGTCGCGAAAGGGCTGCAAAGCAGCCCCGGCACCTTGTGCATCACGGCTGAGATCCTGGGGCCGCTTTGCGGCCCTTTCGCGACACAAGGCCGCTCCTACAGTAAGCGCGTCAAGCCTGAGGTCACCGCTGTTCTTGAGTGCCCTCAATGTTTCCCTGATTTCCCCGGAGTTCGCCATGGCCATTGCAGTGCCAACCCAAGAAGGCGCAGGCCCAAGCCTGAAACAGCGCCTCAAGCATGCCGAGCGGGTCAACCGCTGGAAGGCCCAGGCGTTGATCGCGCCGCTGGCGCTGTTCCTGTTGCTGGTGTTCCTGGTGCCGATTGCGGCGCTGTTGTACAAGAGCGTCGGCAACCCCGAGGTGGTCGCCGGCCTGCCGCGCACCGTCGAGGCGGTGGCGCAGTGGGATGGCAAGAGCCTGCCCGGCGAGGAGGTCTACAAGGCCCTGAGCCAGGACCTGGCCGAATCGCGCAAGAACCAGACCCTGGGCGATTTGTCCAAGCGCCTGAACATGGAGCTGGCCGGCTACCGCAGCCTGCTGGCCAAGACTGCGCGGGCGCTGCCGTTCAAGGCCGAGCCTGCTTCTTATAAAGACGCATTGCAGAGCCTCGACGAACGCTGGGGCGACCCGGCCTACTGGCAGGCGATCCGCCGCAACACCAGCACGGTGACCTCGTTCTACCTGCTGGCCTCGGTCGACCACCGCATCGACGACCTCGGCGAGTTGGCCAAGGCCACCCCGGACCAGGCCATCTACCTGGATATCTTCGCTCGCACCCTGTGGATGGGCGTGGTGATCACCGCCATCTGCCTGGTGCTGGCCTACCCGCTGGCGTACCTGCTGGCCAACCTGCCGACCCGCCAGAGCAACCTGCTGATGATTCTGGTGCTGCTGCCGTTCTGGACTTCGATCCTGGTGCGGGTGGCGGCGTGGATCGTGCTGTTGCAGTCCGGCGGGTTGATCAACAGTGCGCTGATGGCCATGGGCATCATCGACCAGCCGCTGGAACTGGTGTTCAACCGCACCGGGGTGTACATCTCGATGGTGCACATCCTGCTGCCGTTCATGATCCTGCCGCTGTACAGCGTGATGAAGGGCATCTCGCCCAGCTACATGCGCGCGGCGATCTCTCTGGGTTGCCACCCGTTCGCCAGCTTCTGGCGGGTGTACTTCCCGCAGACCTACGCTGGTGTGGGCGCCGGCTGCCTGCTGGTGTTCATCCTGGCCATCGGCTACTACATCACCCCGGCGCTGCTGGGCAGCCCCAACGACCAGATGGTCAGCTATTTCGTTGCCTTCTATACCAACACCAGCATCAACTGGGGCATGGCCACCGCCCTGGGCGGGCTGTTGCTGCTGGCGACCGTGCTGCTGTACCTGATCTATAGCTGGCTGGTCGGCGCCAGCCGCCTGCGCCTGAGCTGAGGAGCCTTGTCATGCTGAGCCCCTACATGTCGCCTGTGGAGCGGGTGTGGTTCTACACCCTGCGCATTCTCTGCGGTTTGATTCTGCTGTTCCTGGTGCTGCCGGTGCTGGTGATCGTGCCGCTGTCGTTCAACAGCGGGAGTTTTCTGGTGTACCCGCTGCAGGGCTTTTCGCTGCACTGGTACCAGGACTTCTTTGCCTCGGCCGAGTGGATGCGTGCGCTGAAGAACAGCATCATCGTCGCCCCGGCGGCCACCGTGCTGGCCATGGTGTTCGGCACCCTGGCCTCGATCGGCCTGACTCGCAGCGACTTCCCCGGCAAGTCGCTGGTGATGGCGCTGGTGATTTCGCCGATGGTGGTGCCGGTGGTGATCATCGGTGTGGCCAGCTACCTGTTCTTCGCCCCGCTGGGGCTGGGCAACAGCTTCACCTCGTTGATTCTGGTGCATGCGGTGCTGGGTGTGCCGTTCGTCATCATCACCGTGTCGGCCACCCTGCAGGGCTTCAACTACAACCTGGTGCGCGCGGCGGCCAGCCTGGGCGCCTCGCCGCTGCTGGCTTTTCGCCGGGTGACCCTGCCGCTGATCGCGCCAGGGGTGATCTCGGGGGCGTTGTTCGCCTTTGCCACCTCGTTCGATGAAGTGGTGGTGACGCTGTTTCTCGCAGGCCCCGAGCAGGCCACCCTGCCGCGGCAGATGTTCAGCGGTATTCGCGAGAACCTGAGCCCGACCATTGCGGCGGCGGCGACCTTGCTGATCGCGTTTTCGGTGGTGTTGTTGCTGACCCTTGAGTGGTTGCGCGGGCGTAGCGAGAAGCTGCGGACCCAGCAGCCGGGCTGATGGCCCTATCGCCGGCAAGCCGGCTCCTACAGGGGCACGCAACCCCCTGTAGGAGCCGGCTTGCCGGCGATGAGGCCCGAGCAGATAACATGAAGATTCTGGGCACTGCCGCACACCCTTGATACCAATCAGCCCTCATCGCATTCCCTGAGTTACAATGCGCGCCACCGTGATTCTGCCAACAGGTGCGCCATGCAGCCCTACGCTATTGCCCCCTCCATTCTTTCCGCCGACTTTGCCCGCCTGGGCGAGGACGTGGACAAGGTTCTGGCCGCCGGGGCCGACATCGTCCATTTCGATGTCATGGACAACCACTATGTGCCCAACCTGACCATCGGCCCGATGGTCTGCACCGCACTGCGCAAGTACGGCGTGACCGCGCCGATCGACGTGCACCTGATGGTCAGCCCGGTCGACCGCATCATCGGCGACTTCATCGAGGCCGGCGCCAGCTACATCACCTTCCACCCGGAAGCCTCGCAGCACATCGACCGTTCGCTGCAACTGATCAAGGACGGCGGCTGCAAGGCCGGCCTGGTGTTCAACCCGGCTACCAGCCTGGACGCCTTGAAGTACGTGATGGACAAGGTCGACATGGTGCTGCTGATGAGCGTCAACCCAGGCTTTGGCGGGCAGAAGTTCATCCCCGGCACCCTCGACAAGCTGCGCGAGGCCCGTGCGCTGATCGATGCCAGTGGCCGTGACATCCGCCTGGAGATCGACGGCGGCGTGAACGTGAACAACATCCGCGAGATCGCCGCCGCCGGCGCCGACACCTTCGTGGCTGGCTCGGCGATCTTCAACGCCCCGGACTACAAGCAAGTCATCGACAAGATGCGGGCCGAACTGGCGCTGGCACGCCCATGAGCGGCTTCGAGCAGCTGTTCCCGGGGACGCTGCCCAGGCTGGTGATGTTCGATCTGGATGGCACTTTGATCGACTCGGTACCGGACCTGGCTGCAGCGGTCGACCGCATGCTGCTCGAACTCGGGCGCGAGCCCGCAGGGCTCGACGCCGTGCGCCACTGGGTGGGCAACGGCGCCCAGGTGCTGGTGCGCCGCGCCCTGGCCGGTAGCATCGAACACGACGCCGTGGACGATGAGCTGGCCGAGCGCGCCCTGGCGCTGTTCATGGAGGCCTATGCCGAAAGCCACGAGCTGACCGTGGTTTACCCCGGCGTACAGGACACCCTGCGCTGGCTGAGCAAGCAGGGCGTGGAGATGGCGCTGATCACCAACAAGCCGGAGCGCTTCGTCGCCCCGCTGCTGGACCAGATGAAGATCGGCCGTTATTTCCGCTGGATCATCGGCGGCGACACCCTGCCACAGAAAAAACCCGACCCGGCAGCGCTGCTGTTTGTCATGAAGATGGCCGGCGTGTCCCCCGCCGAATCGCTGTTCGTCGGCGATTCGCGCAGCGACGTACTGGCGGCCAAGGCCGCCGGGGTGCAGTGCGTGGGCCTGAGCTACGGCTACAACCACGGCCGCCCGATCGACGAAGAACACCCCAGCCTGGTGCTCAGTGACCTGCGGCTGCTGTTGCCTGGTTGCTTAGTCACCGACACTGGGATAACGTTGGCGGACCTTCAAGCCCCGCACAGCAGAGACAACGACGTGGTGGTTACCGGCAAATTCTGGATGAAAGTCATCAAGGCCCTGGCCCGCTGGCGCTGGCGCGCCTGACTTATGCCCGCCGGCGCCTGCCGGCCCGTCCGCTTGCCCGACCCCATTGCTGCTTGCCACGAGGCTACCCATGACCCGCGAAGAATTCCTGCGCCTGGCCGCTGCCGGCTACAACCGCATCCCTTTGGCCTGTGAAACCCTGGCCGACTTCGATACGCCGCTGTCGATCTACCTCAAACTTGCCGACCAACCCAACTCGTACCTGCTCGAATCCGTGCAGGGCGGCGAGAAATGGGGCCGTTACTCGATGATCGGCCTGCCGTCGCGCACCGTACTGCGTGTGCACGGCTACCACGTCAGCATCCTGCAGGATGGCGTCGAGGTGGAAAGCCATAACGTCGAAGACCCGCTGGCCTTCGTCGAAGCGTTCAAGGACCGTTACAAGGTTGCCGATATTCCGGGCCTGCCGCGTTTCAACGGTGGCCTGGTGGGGTATTTCGGCTACGACTGCGTGCGCTATGTGGAAAAACGCCTGGGCGCCAGCCCCAACCCGGACCCGCTGGGGGTGCCGGACATCCTGCTGATGGTCTCCGACGCGGTGGTGGTGTTCGACAACCTGGCCGGCAAGATGCACGCCATCGTGCTGGCCGACCCCAGCGACGAGCAGGCTTTCGAACAGGGCCAGGCCCAGCTGCAGGGCCTGCTGGAAAAACTGCGCCAGCCGATCACCCCGCGCCGCGGCCTCGACCTGGGCGGCCCGCAGGCGGCCGAGCCAGAGTTTCGCTCCAGCTACACCCGCGAGGATTACGAAAACGCGGTTGGCCGCATCAAGGAGTACATCCTGGCCGGTGACTGCATGCAGGTGGTGCCGTCGCAGCGCATGTCGATCGACTTCAAGGCTGCGCCCATCGACCTGTACCGCGCCCTGCGCTGCTTCAACCCGACCCCTTACATGTACTTCTTCAACTTTGGCGACTTCCACGTGGTGGGCAGCTCGCCGGAGGTATTGGTACGGGTCGAGGACAACCTGGTCACCGTACGCCCGATCGCCGGCACCCGCCCGCGCGGCGCCACTGAAGAAGCTGACCGCGCACTGGAAGACGACCTGCTGTCGGACGACAAGGAGATCGCCGAGCACCTGATGCTGATCGACCTGGGCCGCAACGACGTGGGCCGGGTGTCGTCCACCGGCAGCGTGCGCCTGACCGAGAAGATGGTGATCGAGCGCTACTCGAACGTGATGCACATCGTTTCCAACGTCACCGGCCAGCTGGCCGAGGGGCTGACGGCGATGGATGCGCTGCGGGCGATCCTGCCGGCCGGCACCTTGTCGGGGGCGCCGAAGATCCGCGCCATGGAAATCATCGATGAACTGGAACCGGTCAAGCGTGGTGTTTACGGCGGCGCCGTGGGCTACCTGGCCTGGAACGGCAACATGGACACCGCCATCGCCATCCGCACTGCGGTAATCAAGGATGGCGAGCTGCACGTGCAGGCTGGCGGCGGCATCGTCGCCGACTCGGTGCCAGCCCTGGAATGGGAAGAAACCATCAACAAGCGTCGGGCGATGTTCCGCGCGGTGGCCCTTGCCGAGCAAACCTGCAAGGGCTGAACAGGCTGTGGTGCATGAACCCGGCGGGCCGCCAGAGGCCCCCGGAGTCCCCCGTATTCAAGAGGTTCGTTCCAGATGCTACTGATGATCGACAACTATGATTCGTTCACCTACAACGTCGTGCAATACCTCGGCGAGCTGGGTGCAGCGGTCAAGGTCATCCGCAATGACGAGATGACCATCGAACAGATCGAAGCCCTCAACCCCGAGCGCATCGTGGTTTCCCCCGGCCCTTGCACCCCCAGCGAAGCGGGCGTGTCCATCGAGGCGATCCTGCACTTTGCCGGCAAGCTGCCGATTCTGGGCGTGTGCCTGGGCCACCAGTCCATCGGCCAGGCCTTCGGCGGTGATGTGGTGCGAGCCCGCCAGGTGATGCACGGCAAGACCAGCCCGGTGGTGCACCGCGACCTGGGCGTGTTCGAAGGGCTGAACAACCCGCTGACCGTGACCCGCTACCATTCGCTGGTGGTCAAGCGCGAAACCCTGCCTGACTGCCTGGAAGTGACCGCCTGGACCGCCCACGCCGACGGTTCGGTGGACGAGATCATGGGCCTGCGCCACAAGACACTGAACATCGAGGGGGTGCAGTTCCACCCCGAGTCGATCCTCACCGAGCAGGGCCACGAGCTGTTCGCCAACTTCCTCAAGCAGACCGGCGGCCGCCGTTAAGGAACGAGCATGGATATCAAGACTGCGTTGAGCCGTATCGTCGGCCACCTGGATCTTTCCACCGACGAGATGCGCGACGTGATGCGCCAGATCATGACCGGCCAGTGCAGCGAGGCGCAGATCGGCGCCTTTCTGATGGGCATGCGCATGAAGAGCGAGAGCATCGACGAGATCGTCGGCGCGGTGTCGGTAATGCGTGAGCTGGCTGACAAGGTCGAGCTCAAGAGCCTGGACGGCGTGGTCGACATCGTCGGCACCGGTGGCGATGGCGCCAACATCTTCAACGTTTCCACCGCTTCGTCGTTCGTGCTGGCGGCGGCCGGCTGCACCGTGGCCAAGCATGGCAACCGTGCGGTGTCGGGCAAGAGCGGCAGCGCCGACCTGCTGGAGGCAGCTGGCATTTACCTGAACCTGACGCCGGTGCAGGTAGCCCGCTGCATCGACAGCCTAGGCATCGGCTTCATGTTCGCCCAGACCCACCACAGCGCCATGAAACACGCCGCCGGCCCGCGCCGCGACCTGGGCCTGCGCACGCTGTTCAACATGCTCGGCCCGCTTACGAATCCGGCTGGGGTCAAGCACCAGGTGGTCGGGGTGTTCACCCAGGCCCTGTGCCGCCCGCTGGCCGAGGTGCTGCAGCGCCTGGGCAGCAAGCATGTGCTGGTGGTGCATTCCAAGGACGGCCTGGACGAGTTCAGCCTGGCGGCGCCAACCTTTGTGGCTGAGCTGAAGAACGGTGAAATCACCGAGTATTGGGTCGAGCCCGAAGACCTCGGCATGAAGAGCCAGAGCTTGCATGGCCTGGCAGTGGAGAACCCGCAGGCGTCGCTGGAGCTGATTCGCGATGCACTCGGCCGGCGCAAGACCGAGAACGGCCAGAAGGCCGCCGAAATGATCGTACTGAACGCCGGCGCCGCGCTGTACGCCGCCGACCACGCCATGACCCTGGCCCAGGGTGTGGAACTGGCCCACGATGTGCTGCACACCGGGCTGGCCTGGGAAAAACTGCAGGAGCTGGGCGCCTTTACTGCGGTATTCAAGGTGGAGAACGAAGCATGAGTGTCCCGACGGTGCTGGAAAGGATCATTGCCCGCAAGTTTCAGGAAGTGGCCGAGCGCAGTGCGCGTGTCAGCCTGGCGGAGCTTGAGCACCTGGCGAAAGCTGCCGATGCCCCTCGAGGTTTTGCCAATGCGCTGATCGAGCAGGCCAAGCTGAAAAAGCCGGCGGTGATCGCGGAAATCAAGAAGGCTTCGCCGAGCAAGGGCGTGATTCGCGAGAACTTCGTGCCGGCAGAGATCGCCGTCAGCTACGAGAAGGGCGGGGCGACTTGCCTGTCGGTGCTCACCGACGTGGATTACTTCCAGGGCGCAGACGAATATCTGCAGCAGGCCCGCGCGGCGGTGCAGTTGCCGGTGATCCGCAAGGACTTCATGGTCGACCCGTACCAGATCGTCGAGGCCCGGGCCCTGGGCGCCGACTGCGTGCTGCTGATCGTCTCGGCGCTGGATGACGTGAAGATGGCCGAGCTGGCCGCCACTGCCAAGGATGTCGGCCTCGACGTGCTGGTGGAAGTGCACGACGGCGACGAGCTGGAGCGCGCGCTGAAGACCCTCGACACCCCGCTGGTCGGCGTCAACAACCGCAACCTGCACACCTTCGAAGTCAGCCTGGAAACCACCCTCGACCTGCTGCCGCGCATTCCGCGCGACCGCCTGGCGATCACCGAGAGCGGCATTCTCAACCGTGCCGATGTCGAGCTGATGGAAATCAACGAGGTGTATTCGTTCCTGGTCGGTGAGGCATTCATGCGTGCGGAGCAGCCGGGGCTGGAGCTGCAGCGGTTGTTCTTCCCTGACCAGGTGAAGAAGACCGTTCAGCCACTGGACTGAGCGAACCAAGCCGGCGTATCTGCCGGCTTTTTTATATGCCTGCAATGGCCCTTTCGCGGGTAAACCCGCTCCCACAGGATGCGCGCTGCTTTCAGTCCTGTGAAAGACCTGTGGGAGCGGGTTCACCCGCGAAGAGGCCGGCAAAGATAACAACATAGGTGGATCAATGACCGATCAACCCCTGGCCCTCACCGTCGAGCAGGGCCTGCACGCCGAACAGGAACTGCTGGCCGCCGTCTGCCGTGGCGAGCGCGAAGCCGGTGTATTGTTCTGGCGCCCCACCGATCACGCCCTGGTAATGCCGCGGCGCATGAGCCGGCTGGATAACTTCGAGGCCGCCTGCGCTGAGCTGGCCATCGCCGGCTGGCCGGTACTGCTGCGCGAAACTGGCGGCGAGCCGGTGCCGCAATCGCATTCGACGGTGAACGTGGCGCTGGTCTACGTGGCGCCGCGCAGCGAAGGTGACCATGGCCGTATCGAAAACGCTTACGAACGCCTGTGCTTGCCGCTGTGCGAGGTACTGCGCGAATGGGGTGGGGTGGCTTCGGTGGGGGAGATCGACGGCGCCTTCTGCGATGGCCGCTACAACGTCAACCTCAATGGCCGCAAGCTGGTGGGCACGGCCCAGCGCTGGCGCCAGGGCCTGGGCGGCAAGCGCCCGGTGGTGCTGGTGCATGGTGCGCTGTTGCTGGACAACGAGCGCGAGTCGATGGTGGCGGCAGTCAACCGCTTCAACGAATGCTGCGAGCTGGAGCAGCGTTGCCGGGCCGACAGCCATATCGCCCTGCACGAAGTGGCCCCTGCGGCGCCCTGGTTCGAGCGCCTGTCACAGGCTTACGCCGACGTTATCGCGGCGCTGCCTGCCGATTAACGGGTGCCGTAGACCACCATGGTCTTGCCCTTGACCTGCACCAGGCTGCGTTCTTCGAGGTCTTTGAGTACACGGCCGACCATCTCCCGCGAGCAACCGACGATGCGGCCGATTTCCTGGCGGGTGATCTTGATCTGCATGCCATCGGGGTGGGTCATGGCGTCGGGCTGCTTGCACAGGTCGAGCAGGCAGCGGGCCACGCGCCCGGTAACGTCGAAGAAGGCCAGGTCGCCGACCTTGCGCGTGGTGTTGCGCAGGCGCTGGGCCATCTGGCTGCCCAGGGCGTAGAGGATGTCCGGGTCCTGGCGGCCGAGTTCGCGGAACTTGTCGTAGCTGATCTCGGCCACTTCGCATTCGGTCTTGGCCCGCACCCAGGCGCTGCGCTGGTGTTCCTGGCCGGCCGGCTCGAACAACCCCAGTTCACCGAAGAAGTCGCCGCTGTTGAGGTAGGCGATGATCATTTCGTGGCCGTCGTCGTCTTCGATGACGATGGTCACCGAGCCCTTGAGGATGAACGACAGTGTCTCTGCCCGGTCGCCGGCGCAGATGATGTTGCTCTTGGCGGCATAGCGACGGCGCTGGCAGTGGGCCAGGAGCTTGTCGATATTCTTGATCTTGGCGGGGAGAAGGACTGGGGAGACCATCACGAAATCCTGTTCGATGCGACGCATGGGCTTTTTATGGGCTGCCTGGCGGTGCATGCCAGCCAATTGGCGCCAGCTTATCAGACAGTACCGGGGGTATCGGCATAAAAGCGCCTTCTCTTGAGCTTTTCCGACAGCCTCACAAGGACTAAGCTGGCAGCCTTTTACGAATTGTGGAGTGCGGGTAGATGAAGGCACGTATCCAGTGGGCTGGTGAAGCGATGTTCCTCGGCGAGTCGGGGAGCGGCCACGTGGTGGTCATGGATGGCCCGCCCGAAGCCGGTGGGCGCAACCTGGGCGTGCGCCCGATGGAGATGCTGCTGCTTGGCCTGGGTGGCTGCAGCAGCTTTGACGTGGTGAGCATCTTGAAGAAATCGCGCCAGGCGGTGGAAAGCTGCGAAGCCTTCCTTGAGGCCGAGCGTGCCAGCGAAGATCCGAAGGTTTTCACCAAGATCCACATGAACTTCGTGGTCAAGGGCCGTGCTTTGAAAGAAGCCCAGGTCAAGCGCGCGGTGGAGCTGTCGGCCGAGAAGTATTGCTCTGCCTCGATCATGCTCGAGCGGGCCGGGGTGGAAATCACCCATGGCTACGAGATCGTCGAACTCGGCTGAGTGGTGTTGGCGCCTGGCGGTCGTCAGGCGCCTTGTTGAAGTCGTGGCTCGGTAACCCGTAGCAGTGCCAGCCCTGGGGCAAGGGCGAGCAGTAACCAGGGCAGGTTGTAACCCAGCAGCCCGGCGATTTCTGTGGTGCTCCAGGTGTTGCCGAACGCGTCGGCAAACAGCAGGCACTGTAGCCAGGCGACCAGTGTGGCGCACAGCGTGAACAACCCGACCAGCCAGCGGCGGTTTTTGCAGAAACTGCCCGGCAGCATGAACAGCAATTGCCCTGGCACGGTGAAGATCAGCAACTCCACCAGGCTGTTGCCATCAGGGGCGGCGATGTCCGGAAGCCTCAGGCTGAACGGGCTGCCCAAGCTTGCGCTCAGCAAACAAACGAACAGGTAGGCCACGGGGATCAGCCCGAGGCTTTGCAGTGCCCGGGTGGCGAGCAAGCGCAGGGTCAACGTTGCAATGCCGGCAGTAGGCGCAGCAGGCCTGCGGGCATTTTCGAGCGTAGCCTGGCGCTCAGCGCTTCACGGTGTTTCTGGTAGCGCACACCCAGCGCGATGACGCCCAGGCCGATCACCGTCAGTACCAGCGGGAACAGCAAGGAGTCGGCGAACACGTCGTAGGACAGGTAGCCCAGGTAGGCGGCCACGCCCATGGCGCCGAACACCATGAACACCGGCCGGCGCAACAGCACGGCCAGGGCCATCAGCCCCAGGTTGATCAGGCAGTAGAACAACTTGCCCCATTGGCTACCGCTGTCCATCAGCGTCAGCCCGCCCCAGAAGGCCGCAAGCCCGGCCAGGTAACCCCAGAATGCATAGTCGCGTTCGGTGCGCCCGTCCACGGCAATGAATACCACCAGCAAGCCCAGGCCGAACCATAACGACACCGTGCGACGTTGGTCCCAGCTGAACAACTCGCCGTAGACCCATTCGCTCAAGTCCATGGACATGAACCACAGGGCCACGGCGATGGGCATGACGATGAACGGGAAGGGGATCAGGCGCAGCATCAGTAAGCCGGCCACCACGGTGGCAGCTTCCATGAGCAGCCAGCCGCCCTGCACGTAGGTGTAGTACTGGTGATAGTCGCCTTGGGCATCGTCCATTGGCCACCAGCCGACCAGCCGTTGCAAGGCAAACACCGCCAGCGGCACGATGCTCACCGCCACGGCGGCCAGTACCCCGGCGGCAATCGGCTGCTGGCGCCGTTGCAGGGCCAGGGCGTACAGGGTGATGCCGGCGATGTAGAGCAGGGCAACGGCCAGCAGGGCGATGTCGCCGATGCTCATCCAGGCCAGGGTCAGCAGCCAGCCCATGGCGCCCATGATCAGCAGGGCGCCGAAGTAGAAGGCCACGTGGGCGAGCTGGAAGCTGCCTGCCGTTGCCGGTTGCTGGCGCAGGAAGTCCAGCAGGGCGCGGTCCTGGCCCGGTTGCAGTACACCTGCGCTTACCGCGCGTGCCAGGTCCTTGGCGTCGAAGCGTTCCATGCCGTGGGCCTCAGATGCGGTAGGTGCTCTTGGTCATGACCTTGGCCAGCAGGCTCATGCCGAAGCGCACCGGGGCGGGGAAACGGTAGCCACCGGCCTCGAGAGCGGATTCGGCGTGGTGTTCTTCATCCACGCGCATCTGCTCGAGAATTGCCCGCGACTTGTTGTCGTTCTCGGGGATTTGCTCCAGGTGTTCGTCAAGGTGCTTGCACACCTGGTGCTCGGTGGCGGCGACGAAGCCCAGGCTGACCTTGTCGCTGACCAGCCCGGCGAGGGCGCCGATGCCGAACGACATGCCATAGAACAGCGGGTTGAGCACGCTGGGGTGGCTGTTGAGCTGGCGAATGCGCTGCTCGCACCAGGCCAGGTGGTCGATTTCTTCTTCTGCGGCGTGCTCCATGGCCTTGCGTACCTGGGGCAGCTTGGCGGTCAGGGCCTGGCCCTGGTAGAGCGCCTGGGCGCAGACTTCACCGGTGTGGTTGATGCGCATCAACCCTGCGATATGGCGGGACTGCTGCTCGTCGAGCTCGGCATCGGGCTGGATGATCGCCGGCGACGGGCGGGAAGGTTGGCCGCTGAAGGGCAGCAAGGTGCGCATGGCGGTATCGGCCTGCAGCAACAAGCGGTCGAGCGGGGAGTAGTGACGTTCGGTGGCCATCGGGCACCTCCGCTGAAGTGATGCCCGACAGTCTACCTCAAACCCTGTGAGGGGGCTTGCCCTGGGTCAGCCCGGTGGCCAGTTCATCTGGCGCTGGCCAAGCACGTGCATGTGGATGTGGTAAACGGTCTGGCCGCCCTTGGGGTTGCAGTTCATGACCACCCGGAAGCCCTCTTCGCAGCCTTGCTCGACGGCCAGGCGCTGGGCGGTGAACAGGATGTGGCCGGCCAGGGCCTTGTCCTCTTCGGTCAGGTGGTTGAGGGTGGGGATGTGTTTCTTGGGGATGACCAGGAAGTGGACCGGCGCCGCGGGGGCGATATCCTTGAAGGCGAGGATCTGGTCGTCTTCGTAGATGATATCCGCCGGGATTTCCCGGTTGATGATTTTGAGGAATAGATCGTCCACAGCACGTGCTCCATGGTGAGTGTGGGCCCGAGTGTACTTAAGCCGGGGGGCGCTCGCCCAGTGCTTATTCCAGACCCACCGGGCAGTAGCGGCGGTGGATGCGGCCGGCCAGCTTGCGTGCCAGCCAGCGTGGCAGCAGGCGCGGGGCGAAGGCCAGCCAGCGGTTGCGCCGGCCGGGGATGATGAGCGCGCGGTTCTTGGCCAGGGCGCGCACGGTGTATAGCGCGATCTCCTCGGGGCTGGGACTGCTGGCATCCAGGCGCGGGATGGGGCGTTTCGCCGAGCGCACCGGGCCGGGGCACAGTACCGAGACCTTGATGCCGGTGCGGCGCAGCTCTTCGCGCAGCGCTTCGCTGAAGCTCAGCACGTAGGCCTTGCTTGCCGCATAAGCGGCCATCCATGGCCCCGGCGCCACCCCGGCCAGCCCGGCGACGTTGAGGATCTGCCCGCCACCCTGTATCGCCATCAGGTTGCCGATGGCATGGCAGAGGCGGCTCAAGGCGAGGATGTTGACCTCCAGCAGGTCCTGCTCGTCGGCCCACTCGTGGGCGAGGAACGGGCCGTAGGTGCGCTGGCCGGCACAGTTGACCAGCAGGTCGATGCGCCGCTCGCCTTCTTCCAGCTCGAGCACGAAGCTGGACAGGCGCAGTGGCTGGCTGAGGTCGCAGGCGCGCAGCAGCACCTCGACGCCGAAGCGTTGCGCCAGTTCGATGGCCACCGGCTCCAGCGTTTCGCGCTGGCGTGCCACCAGGATCAGGTTGCGCCCGCGCCGCGCCAGGGCTTCCGCCAGGGCCAGGCCCAGGCCGCTGGAAGCACCGGTGATCATGGCGTAACGGGTCATGCGCGGCTCCTGGGGGCGTGGGGGCGCCTAGTGTACAGGCTGGCGTTTTTGCTACAAGACGTTGCCGCCCAGCTGGCTGGTACGTTTCAGCGCCGCCTGGTATTCGCCCTTCAGGCGCTGGATCAGCTCTGCTGTGGTGGGCAGGTCATCGATGCCGCCGACGCCCTGGCCAGCGGACCAGACGGTTTTCCAGGCCTTGGCCTCTTCGTCCAGCGGCTTGAGTTTGCCGGCCTCGTGGCTTTTCAGCGTGGCCAGGTCGTAGCCGGCCTGTTGCAGGCTTTGGCGCAGGAAGCTGGCGGGGATGCCCGACACCGCAGGGGTGTGCACGATGTCGGCGGCAGCCGCGCCGAGAATCATCTGTTTGTATGCGTCCTGTGCGTGGCTTTCACGGGTGGCAATGAAACGTGTACCCATGTAGCCCAGGTCGGCGCCTAGCATCTGGGCGGCGAGCAGCTCATGGCCGTGGTTCAGGCAACCTGCCAGCAGCAGGGTCTTGTTGAAGAACTGGCGGATCTCGGCCACCAGGGCGAACGGGCTCCAGGTGCCGGCATGGCCACCGGCGCCAGCAGCCACGGCAATCAGCCCGTCGACGCCGGCCTCGGCGGCCTTTTCGGCGTGGCGGCGGGTAGTCACATCGTGGAACACCAGGCCGCCATAGGCATGCACGGCGTCGACGACCTCCTTCACGGCGCCCAGGCTGGTGATCACGATGGGGACCCGGTGCTCGACACACAGTGCCAGGTCGGCCTGCAGCCTGGGGTTGCTGGGGTGCACGATCAGGTTGACGGCATAGTGGGCTGGCGCCTGCAACTGTGCCAGGCCCGCCTCGATTTCCTCCAGCCAGGCCTTGAAACCTGCGCTGTCGCGCTGGTTGAGGGCCGGGAAGCTGCCCACCACGCCATGGGCGCAGCAGGCCAGTACCAGTTGCGGGTTGGAGATCAGGAACATCGGCGCGGCCACCAGGGGCAGGCGCAGGCGCTGTTCGAGCGAGGCAGGCAAGGGCATGGGGTTACTCCTGTAAACGGCGGGGAATGTTCAGAACGGCTTGACCACCACCAGGATGGCGATGCCCAGCAGGATCAGCACCGGCGCTTCGTTGAACCAGCGGTAGTAGACGTGGCTGCGGGTGTTGGTGCCGGCGGCGAAGCGTTTGCGCTGGGCGCCGCACATGTGATGGTAGACGGTGAGCACGGCCACCAGGGTGAGCTTGGCGTGCAGCCAGCCCTGGCTCAGCCAGCCGGGGTTGAGGTAGAGCATCCAGCCGCCGAACAGGTAGGTAGCCATCATCGCCGGGTTCATGATGCCGCGGTACAGCTTGCGCTCCATGGTGATGAAGCGGTCCAGGCTGATGCTGTCGCTGCTCTGGGCGTGGTAGACGAACAGGCGCGGCAGGTAGAACAGGCCGGCGAACCAGCAGACCACGCTGACGATATGCAGCGCTTTGATCCATAGATAAAGCATGAACGGTTCCTTCAGGTTTTCACGGTCGTCCGAATAGTAGTGGCCAGGCGCCGAAGGGTCATGCAGAGAGTTGTTACAGACGCCTTGCGCCCCTATTATCGTGCGCTTTCCAGTCGGCTCGTTGATAAGGGGCAAGCGTTATGATCAAGGTCGGTATCGTCGGCGGCACGGGTTACACCGGTGTCGAATTGCTGCGTCTGCTGGCGCAGCACCCACAGGCGGAAGTTGCGGTCATCACCTCGCGTTCCGAGGCGGGTGTGGCGGTTGCCGACATGTACCCGAACTTGCGCGGCCACTATGACGGGCTGTGCTTCAGCGTGCCGGACAGCAAGGCCCTCGGCGCTTGCGACGTGGTGTTCTTCGCCACCCCGCACGGCGTGGCCCATGCCCTGGCTGGCGAGCTGCTGGCGGCAGGCACCAAGGTCATCGACCTGTCTGCGGACTTCCGCCTGCAGGATGCGGTGGAGTGGGGCAAGTGGTACGGCCAGCCCCATGGCGCGCCGGAGCTGCTGGCTGACGCGGTGTACGGCCTGCCGGAGGTCAACCGCGAGAAAATCCGCCAGGCGCGCCTGATTGCCGTGCCAGGCTGCTACCCGACCGCCACCCAGCTGGGCTTCCTGCCGCTGCTGGAAGCGGGCCTGGCCGACCCGTCCCGGCTGATCGCCGACTGCAAGTCAGGTGTCAGCGGTGCCGGCCGTGGTGCCGCGGTGGGTTCGCTGTTCTGCGAAGCCGGCGAGAGCATGAAGGCCTATGCGGTCAAGGGCCACCGCCACCTGCCGGAAATCAGCCAGGGCCTGCGCCTGGCTGCGGGCAAGGATATCGGCCTGACCTTCGTGCCGCACCTGACGCCGATGATCCGTGGCATCCACGCCACGCTGTACGCCAACGTCGTGGATACCTCGGTCGACCTGCAGGCGCTGTTCGAGAAGCGTTATGCCAATGAACCGTTCGTCGACGTGATGCCGGCCGGCAGCCACCCGGAAACCCGCAGCGTGCGCGGTGCCAACGTGTGCCGAATTGCCGTTCATCGCCCGCAGGGCGGCGACTTGGTGGTGGTGCTGTCGGTCATCGACAACCTGGTCAAGGGCGCGTCGGGGCAGGCGGTGCAGAACCTCAACATCCTGTTCGGCCTGGACGAACGCATGGGCCTGTCCCACGCCGGCCTGTTGCCGTAAGCGCAGGTTGCACGAGAAGGCCCGCCGCGTGCGGGCCTTTTCATTGGGGGCGACCAAAGCCGCACAATTCTTGACCGATTTTCTCGGACAAGCGGATAATACGCCCCATCGAGTTTTATGGCGGCACCACGCCGGGAGAATCAGCATGAGCGTCGAAACCTTCACCCCTACGGCTTTGGAGTTCACCCCAGGCGCTGCCCACAAGGTGAAGACCCTGGTCAGCGAAGAGGGCAATGAGCGCCTGAAGCTGCGCGTCTTCGTCACCGGCGGCGGTTGCTCGGGCTTCCAGTACGGCTTCACCTTCGATGAAGACGTGGCCGATGACGACACCATTGTCGAGCGCGAAGGCGTGGCCCTGGTGGTCGACCCGATGAGCTACCAGTACCTGGCCGGCGCCGAAGTGGACTACCAGGAAGGCCTGGAAGGCTCGCGCTTCGTGATCAAGAACCCGAACGCCACCACCACCTGCGGGTGCGGTTCGTCGTTCTCGATCTGATCGGCAGGCTGCAATGCAAAACGCCGCGCAATTGCGCGGCGTTTTGCATTCTGCGGTTTGCCTACGCGGGGTAGATGGCGCCGAGGATTCGCAGCCCTTTGGCGGCGGTGACGCTGGGGCGGTTGGCGGGGATGCCTTCGAGGCAGCAGTGGGCCAGCCAGGCGAAGGCCATGCCCTCGACCCAGTCCGGGTCGACACCGTGGGCGGCGGTGCTGGCAACCTGGGCTGCCGGTAGCAGCGTGCCCAGGCGGGCCATCAAGGCGCCGTTGCGCGCGCCGCCACCGCATACCAGCAGTGCTTCGGTGCCCTGTTGGGCTTGGCGCAGTGAATCGGCGATGCTGCGTGCGGTGAGCTCCAGCAGGGTGGCCTGCACGTCCTCGTCGCGGTACTGGGGCAGCCGTGCGAGGTGGCCGTCCAGCCAAGGCAGATTGAATACCTCGCGGCCAGTGCTCTTCGGGCCGCTGCCAGCGAAGAACGGGTCACTCAGCAGGCTGTTCAGCAAGTCGGTTTGCGGGGTGCCGCTGGCTGCCCAGCTACCATCGGCGTCATACGCCTGGGCGCGCTTGCGTTCGATCCAGGCATCCATCAGCACGTTGCCAGGGCCACAGTCGAAACCGTGCACCGGTTGGTCCTGTTCGATCAGGCTGAGGTTGCTGAAACCACCCACGTTCAACACTGCCAGGCGTTGGCCGATGTGGCCGAACAGCGCTTCATGGAAGGCTGGCACCAAGGGTGCGCCCTGGCCACCGGCCGCCACGTCGCGGCGGCGGAAGTCGCCGACTACGCAGATGCCGGTCAGCTCGGCCAGCAGGGCCGGGTTGCCGATTTGCACGGTGAACCCGCGGGCCGGTTCGTGGCGGATGGTCTGGCCGTGGCTGCCGATGGCGCGGATGGCGTCGGCCTGCAGGCCTTGTTCGCCCAGCAGGTGGTTGATGCCTTCGGCAGCCAGGGTTGCCCAGCGGTTTTCAGCCAGGGCTGCGCGGGCGATTTCGTCCGGGCCGCTGGCGCACAGGACGAGCAGGGCCTGGCGCAGGTCGGCCGGCATGGGGATGTAATGAGTGGCGAGCAGCCGGGGCTGCTCGTGCTGTTCGATCAGGGCGATGTCCAGGCCGTCGAGACTGGTGCCAGACATCACCCCTATATAAAGCGCCATGGGCTCAGCGCTTGTTGGCGGCGAGCAGGGTGGCCTTTTCCTGGTCCATACGGGCGATCAGGGGCTGGCTCTGCTGGGTGAAGCGGGCGCGCTCGGCCTTGGCGATCGGGTCGGCCATCGGCACCTTCTGGCTCAGCGGGTCGACGTGCACGCCGTTGACCTGGAACTCGTAGTGCAGATGCGGGCCGGTCGAAAGGCCGGTGGTGCCGATGTAGCCGATCACCTGGCCCTGCTTGACCATGCTGCCGGTCTTGATGCCCTTGGCGAAGCCTTGCATGTGGCCATACAGGGTTTTGTAGGAGTTACCGTGGGCGATGATCACGGTGTTGCCGTAACCGCCGCGGCGACCGGCCAGCTCGATGCGGCCATCGCCGGCTGCCTTGATGGGGGTGCCGCGCGGGGCGGCGTAGTCGACGCCCTTGTGGGCGCGGATCTTGTTCAGGATCGGGTGTTTGCGGCCGGCGGAGAAGCGCGAGCTGATGCGGGCGAAGTCCACCGGGGTACGGATGAACGCCTTGCGCAGGCTGTTGCCGTCGGCGGTGTAGTAGTTGGTGTTGCCTTGCTTGTTGGTGTAGCGCACGGCGGTGTAGGTCTTGCCGCGGTTGGTGAAGCGTGCGGAGAGGATGTTGCCGGTACCGACCACCTTGCCGTCGATCATCTTCTGCTCGTAGACCACGTCGAATTCGTCGCCTGGGCGGATGTCCTGGGCGAAGTCGATGTCGTAGCCGAGGATGCGCGCCATGTCCATGGTCATGCTGTGGGACAGGCCGGCGCGCTGGGCTGAGGCCGACAGCGAGCTTTTGATCACGCCATGGGCGTAGGCGGTGCGCACCACTGGCTTGGTGACTTCACGGTCGAAGCTGTAGCCCTTGTCGGTGCGGGTCAGGCGGATACTCTCGAGGGTGCTGACCTGGCTGTGCAGGCTGGCCAGTTGGCCGTCCTTGTCCAGTTCGAACTGCAGCACCTGGCCATGCTTGAGCTGGCTGAACTGCTTGGCCTGCTTGTTGCTGGCCAGCACGTCGTGGACCACGTTGGCAGGCAGGCCGACCTTGTTGAACAGGGTAGAGAGGGTGTCGCCGCGGGCAACCACCACTTCACGGTGGCCGGGAGCCTGCTCTTGCTGCTTGGCGACTGCTGCCGGTTCGGCTTTGCTGTCGGCGGTTTCGGCCTGGTCGCCTTCGATCTGGGCGAACGGCGAGTCGCTGTTCTGCTGGGTTTGTACCAGCGGCGCGGCGCGGGATTCGTCCTTGAGTTGCTCGGCCGGGCTTTCCAGCTCGAGGTTCAGGGTGGTTTTTTTGGCTTCCACTTCGCTGGAAGGGAACACCAGCAGGGCCAGGCTGAGCAGCGCGGCAATGCCGCTGGCGGCCAACAGATGGCTTTTCGGATAAAGCGGGGGCGCTTTAGGCGTTTCGTTGGTCATAGGTAAGGTGACTTTGAAAAAGGTGAAATGGAAAAGATGAATGACATGATGAAGATGAAATAACTGTATAAAATATAACCAAATCCATTCTCACGCAAGGGCGCGTAGACGTTGCGCTGCGCCGTTCGGGTCACATTCCGTTGCGAAACTTGTATTTGATGGCCGATCTTGTATGGTTGGCTCCCCTTGAATCTGAGCCTTGCGGGTCTGTCTATGAAGTCGGTTGAAGAGCAGCTGGCGCTTATCAAGCGCGGTGCGGAAGAGGTATTGGTCGAGTCTGAACTGGTGGAGAAGCTCAAGCGCGGCCAACCACTGCGCATCAAGGCGGGCTTCGACCCTACTGCGCCTGACCTGCACCTGGGGCACACGGTGCTGATCAACAAGCTGCGCCAGTTCCAGGAACTGGGCCATCAGGTGATCTTCCTGATCGGCGATTTCACCGGCATGATCGGTGACCCGAGCGGCAAGAGCGCCACCCGCCCGCCGCTGACCCGCGAGCAGGTGCTGGACAACGCCGAGACGTATAAGCAGCAGGTGTTCAAGATTCTCGACCCGGCCAAGACCGAAGTCGCGTTCAACTCCACCTGGATGGACACGCTGACCCCGGCCGACTTCATTCGCCTGGCGTCGCAGTACACCGTTGCGCGCATGCTCGAGCGTGACGACTTCGACAAGCGTTACACCACCAACCAGCCGATCGCGATTCATGAGTTCCTCTATCCGCTGGTACAGGGTTACGACTCGGTAGCGCTGAAGGCTGATGTCGAACTGGGCGGTACCGACCAGAAGTTCAACCTGCTGATGGGGCGCGAGCTGCAGCGCGCCTATGGGCAGGAAGCGCAGAACATCGTCACCATGCCGCTGCTCGAAGGGTTGGATGGCGTGAAGAAGATGTCCAAGTCGCTGGGCAATTATGTCGGCATCCAGGAAGCCCCTGGGGTGATGTACAGCAAGCTGGTGTCGATTCCGGATACCTTGATGTGGCGTTACTTCGAGCTGCTGAGCTTCCGTTCGATGGAAGAGATCGAGCAGTTCCGGGTTGATGTCGCCAATGGCGCCAACCCGCGTGACATCAAGATCAAGCTGGCCGAAGAGATTGTGGCGCGCTTCCATGGTGAGGAGGCTGCGGCCAATGCTCATCGCGCTGCGGGTAACCGCATGAAGGAAGGTGAGTTGCCGGAAGAACTGCCGGAGATCGAGGTGGCTGCTGCTGAAGACCTGCCGATCGCGGCGGTGCTGAACCGCGCGGGCCTGGTGAAAAACTCGGCACAGGCACGCGACCTGCTGGCAGGTGGTGCGGTGAAGGTTGATGGAGCTGTGGTTGATCGCGACTTCATGTTCGTCCTCGGTGCGACACATGTGTGCCAGGCGGGCAAGAAAACGTTTGGCCGGGTTACGCTGAAGGCTGAGTGATTGGCGGCGGTGTAGCTATATAGAAGCGGGGAGGCCGAGAGGTCTCCCCGTTTTGTTTGTAGGGCTCTTCTATATAGATAGAGACGAGGGGCGCCTGGCGGCCTTTCTGCAGCCTTTTCGCTAAATGTCTGAATTATTTGAAATAAAGGGTTGACGGGGTTTCAGATCCCCTTATAATGCGCCCCACTTCCAGCGACAACGGAACGCGAAACTCCTTGAGAATCAACGAGTTAAGCGGCTCGAGAGATCCTGGAGGTGCTACGATCGAATGATCGAAGCGGTGAAAAAGGTGGTTGACAGCAGGTTGTAACGCTGTATGATTCGCCTCCCGCTACGAGAGATCGCAGCGAGTTAAGCGGTTGAAGCTAAACGAGTTTCTCGGAAAAAACTTCAAAATAAACGCTTGACACGAAATGAGGAAAGCGTAGAATGCGCGCCTCGGTTGAGACGAAAAGCTCTTAACCAAACGCTCTTTAA